>JALRCN010000199.1 GCA_023257295.1 Nitrosomonas sp.
TCATGCAGTTGGCCAGAGACATCACCGGCGATAAGATCGCGCGCCTGGCATGGGAGATTGAATATAAGGTGCTGACCGATATCGTGAATATGACCAGCATCGTTTCGCATGCGGACTTGCGCGGCAATATCACGGATATCAATGAAAAATATATACAAGTTTCCCAATACAACCGGGATGAGCTGATCGGCAGTCCGCACAGCATCACCCGCCATCCGGATATGCCTAAATCCACATTCAAGCAGGTGTGGAATACGATCGGACATGGAAAAATTTTTCGCGGCGTGATCAAAAACAAAGCGAAAGATGGAACACCTTATTACGTGGATGCCGTGATTGCGCCTATTTTGGGCAGCAATGGCAAACCCAAGAAATATATCGGGGTGCGTTACGATATTACCGAACAGGAGATCGAGCGCCATAACATGAAAGGCATATTGGATGCTATCGATGCGTCTTATGCCTATATTGAGTTCGATCCGGACGGCCATGTCCTGACGGCGAATGAGAACTTCCTGAAACTGTTCGAGTACCAGAAGGAAGAAGTGGTCGGAAAGCACCATCGATTATTTATCGAATCCGGTTATGAGAAATCTCATGACTACCAGAAATTCTGGGAGGATTTGAGAAATGGGCAAAGTTACAGCAATGTATTTTCGAGGGTGAGGAAATCCGGCGATAGGGTCTGGTTACAGGGCGCTTACGTGCCGGTCAAGGATGAAATGGGACGGGTGGTAAAAGTGGTGAAGATTGCTACCGACATTACGCAGCAAGTGAATACCGAAACGGATTACAAGAATCGGGTCAAAGAATACAGCGAGTTCATCGGCAAAGTGGCGAGCGGCGATTTGCGACAGCGCGCCGATGCGTTGGGCGGTAATGAACTGAGTATGATCGGCGGCAATTTGAATGCGATGGTGGAAAGCCTGACAGGCATCACGAGGCAGATCGACGAAGCGAATAATTCCTTGCTAAGTGCAGTAGGGCAAATACAATCGACTGTCAATGCACAAGCAGCCGGTGCTTCCCAACAAGCGGCCGCTGTCGGAGAGATCGTCGTGACGCTGGAAGAGGTGCGTTCGACTTCCGCGCAAAATCTGACCAAAGCCAAACAACTGGGCGAGGTGGCGGAGCGCGTGCGGCGCGAAGGTGCGCAGGGGCAACAGGTATTGGAGCAAACCGTTGCCGGTATGGAGGTGATTCGTGAGCGCGTGGAAAATATCGCCAATACGATTCTGGCGTTATCGGAACAGACGCAGCAAATCGGCGAGATTACCGACGTGGTATCCAATATTGCTCAGCAATCCAAGATGCTGGCGCTGAATGCTTCCATCGAAGCGGCTAAGGCCGGCGATGCCGGTAAAGGGTTTGCTGTGGTTGCCGCAGAAGTGAAGGAATTGGCTATTCAGTCGCAACAATCGACGGCGCAGGTGCAGAAAATCTTGCAAGATATCCGGCGTGCCACGGATCGGGCGGTAATGGCGACGGAAGAAGGCAATAAGCGCGTCGATGCAGGTGTGATACTGGTGGAAAAGAGCGGGGAGATGATGAGGCAATTGAGCGAAGTGATCGATGAGACCGTGCGTGCCAGCAAGCAGATTGTCGCGGCAGTGCAGCAGGAAGTGGTCGGTATCGATCAGGTTTCCACTTCGATGAATGAAATCAATAAGATCACTTCACAGTTTGTGACCAGTACGCAACAAACCAAAGAAGCGGCTACCAATATGAATAAGGTGGCTGAAAGGTTGCAAGAGTGCGTTAGTGTTTACAAAATATAAGCGGTCGGTCGATTGATCGGTTTTGTTATTGGCCACGAGAATTCAATGATATTCCTTTGCAAAGAGATTGCGATGGAGGGTTGCTCATGGCGATGAGATTCGATCCCGAAATCATGCGCCAACTGGTGCTGATGTTCAGAACCGAGTTGCTTGAACAGTCGCAAATGATTACCGACGGATTGCTTGCGTTGGAGAAGGGAACTTTCGGAGAGCAGTGCGAGCAGTGTCTGGATCAGATTTTTCGCGCCGCACACAATATTAAAGGCGCGGCGCGTGGTATCGACGCAAAAGATATCGCCAGTATTGCGCATAACTTGGAAACGTTGTTCAGCAAATTTCGCCGCGAAGAAGTTGTGATTAATCAGAAATCCATTGATTTGTGCTTACTGGGTTTGGATCGGATGCGGCAAATTATGACGGCGCTGGAAGCGGGTGAATCGCCGGATCAGGACGGTATAAATGACTGGCTGAACCAATTCGATGCGCAACAAGAAGCGATGGGTGCTTCGATGTCCGGTATCGATTCGAAGACATCCGCGCCAGAGCCGCCCGGGGGTATGAAAGAGACGGGAAAGGAATCCGCCGAGCCCGCCCCGGCAGTCATCCAGACGCCTAAACCGGAGGTTGCGGCGACGGTTGGCGCTCCATCCCGCGAACCGGTGCGTGCTGTGGAGTCGAGGGCGATACCGGAATCCGATCAATCGATTCGCGTTTCCCTGCAAAAGCTGAATGAGTTCTCCGCGCTGGTTGAAGATCTATTGGCGGCCAAAATTGAAATGGAAGAGCATTTGGGAGCGGTAAAGTGCTTGTTTGAAGACGTGCAATCTTTTTCCAGGGAATGGTTCAAGTATCTCGAGGTGTTGAGAAAAATGGAATCGGTTGCGCTCCACGATCAAAAAGGCGATTTGCTGACCGACAAAACAGCCGGTATCAATCAGTTTAGGGTAAGCACTCAGCAATTATACAAGCGCATGCGCGACAGCAACAATCGGTGCGGCTTGACGTTTCATCAATTGCAGGAACAGGTGCGGGCGTTGCATCTGGTGCCGGCTGCGGTGCAACTGCAGCCTTTGGTGAGATTGGTGCGCGATGTTGCGTTGTCTCTGAATAAAAAAGTCGATTTCGATATCGTTGGCGACGATATCGAGATGGATCGCCCGATACTGGACGGTATTAAAGATCCGTTAATGCATTTATTGCGCAACGCGATCGATCACGGTATCGAAAGCCCGGAGGCGAGGCGTGAATGCGGCAAGCCTGAGAACGGTCGTTTGACGGTTGCAGTCAGTAAAGAACGCGACCGGATTCTGATAACGGTCAGCGACGATGGTGCCGGTATCGATGTCGGCAATGTGGCGCGCCATGCCGTCAAGAAGAAATTGATCAATCAGAGCGAAGTTTCTTCGCTGAGCAAGGCCGAGATTATCGAGTTGATTTTTCGTCCCGGTTTTTCCAGCAAGGAGATTATTACCGAAATTTCGGGAAGAGGGGTCGGTCTCGATGTTGTGCTGACCGGTGTGCGTAATCTGAAAGGCGACATCAAGGTCGATACGGCAGTGGGAAAAGGTACGGCGTTCGTGCTCAGTCTGCCGCTTACGCTGTCTTCGGATCATGGGTTGATGGTGCGGGTGAGCGACAATATTTACGCGATTCCGATTGCCTCGGTTGAGCGCGTGATGGAAATAAGCAAGCAGGATGATTTGGTGGATATCGGCGGCAATCAGACCATTCTGATCGGCGGGAAAGCGATTCCGGTACGCGATTTGGCTGCGGTTCTCGAGATTGGGCGTTTTCAATTGGCTGCGGCGGAGAAACTGTCGCTGGTTGTGATTTCGCGAGGTTGGCAGCGAGTCGCCTTGCTGGTGGAGGAAATTGTCGGCGAGCGCGAGATTGTGATCAAGCGCCTCAAATCACCGCTGAAGTCGGTGCGAAATGTGATGGGTGCGGCTTTTATAGGCAGCAGCGAAGTGATTGTTGTGTTGAATCCGAACGATGTCGTGGTGAGCGCATTGCGCCCAAGCGCTATGGCCCGGTTATCGTTGCAAAATCAAACGGAAGCGGTGGAAGATAGCGCCGTACCGGAAATTCTGGTCGTGGACGATTCGATCACGATTCGGACGTTTGAAAAGACGCTCCTGGAAACATGTGGTTACAGAGTTGCTGTGGCAGTTGACGGGCAAAGCGCATGGGAATTGATTCAGAAGCAACGGTTCGATTTGGTTGTGACTGATATCGAAATGCCGTTTATGAACGGTTTTGAATTGACCGAGCGCATTAAGCGTCATGAGAAATTTAAGAAGATGCCGGTCGTGATCGTGACTTCGTTGAACAGCGAAGCTGAAAAGCAACGCGGCGTTGAGGTTGGCGCCAGCGCGTATATCGTTAAAAATCAATTCGAATCCAGAGTGTTGTTGGACGTGGTTCAGCAGTTGATATAATTTAATAATAACAATAAAGGGGAAATATGATACGGATTCTGATTGTCGAAGATTCCGACGTGGTGAGCTTGTTGCTTAAGACGATTCTTGAGAACGAGCCTGATATGCAGGTGATAGGGCGTGCTAAGGATGGGCGCGAGGCGGTGCAACTGGCGTATGAATTGAAACCGGATTTGGTGACGATGGATATTCGCATGCCTGTCATGGATGGTTTTGAAGCTACTCGATTGATTATGGCGACCGCTGCGGTGCCGATTGTAGTGGTCAGTTCCAGCGTGGACGACGAGGAATTGAAAATCACCTTTCGGGCGATTGAGGAGGGCGCTCTTGCGGTACTGGAAAAACCCAGGGGATTCACCCACCCCGGTTTTGAAAGCATGCGCAAGGAAATGATCGATACTATCCGCGCAATGGCGGAAGTTAAGGTGGTGCAGTGCTATAGTCCGAGTTCGCGGGAAGGGGCGGCTATTTTTGAAGCGGCTATCCAGCAACGAACCAAAGCGTACGAGATCATAGCCATCAGCTGTTCAACGGGCGGTCCGCAGGCATTGCAGACAATCCTGAGCTTGTTGCCGCAGGGGTTTCCGGTACCGATCATAATTACGCAACATATCAGCAGAGGATTTGTCGGCGGATTGGCGGCCTGGTTACAAGGCAATACGTTGCTAACGGTTGTTTTGGCGCAGGAAGGGCAAGAATTGCATCCTGGAGTCGTTTATTTGGCACCCGATGATTATCATTTATGTATTGAACGAGGGTGCGACGGTTTGATTGCAAGATTAAAAGATGGTGCCGAGGTGAATGGTTTTCGTCCGTCGGCCACGGTGTTGTTCAAGTCAGTGGCGGAAACATGCAGAAGTAAAAGTGTCGGTGTGCTGCTAACCGGCATGGGAGCAGATGGCGCGGAGGGTTTGCTGTCGATGCGGCAAACGGGGGCGCATACGGTGGTGCAGGATGAAGCCAGTGCGGTGGTTTATGGCATGCCGGGATCGGCAATTGCATTGAATGCGGTGGATCAGGTTGTGCAGCTGCAGAATATGTCGTCGTATTTGTTGAGTTTGGCAAGGAAATGAGATTGTTGAGTATCGATCGAATGTTGCCGGTTAAGGTATTCGCATGGAGTGACTATGGTATCCAAGCTTTCTGAATTGCAATATTTGTTTTATGCGGATTGCGGCAAGCGGATAAAGCGCATCGATTCGATTTTGAAGTGCGGCGAACACGGCATTACTGCGAACGATTACGATGTGTTGTATCAAGAATTCGATAGCTTGTACGGAGGCGCTAAAGCGGCCTGTTTCCCTGAGCTTGAGAATTTTTTTTCGCATTGGCGGGATATGCGGTTGATTCGGGAAGGAGTCGACATGGTCGCTGCCGGAGAAAGCAGGCAGTGCGACGGGATAGAGGAAGATTGGGAGCAATTGTCAGTGTTTGTTAAACAATTGAGTGAGCGGATGCAGCGGTCTTCGGAAGGAGTGTGACGTTATGATAAATGAAATGAACCGACAAGTGGGAGAGTCGATCGATCGGCGTTATCGAATTCTGATTGTCGACGATATAGCGACCAATCGCCTACTGGCCCGTTCGGCGTTAAACGACATGGAGTACGATATTCTGGAAGCCGATGGCGGCGAAGCGGCATTGCGGATATTGAACGATCGCGTGGTCGACGTGGTGTTGCTCGATGTGAGAATGCCTGGAATGGACGGTTTTGAAGTGTGCAGGAGAATCCGGCAGATCGAACACCTGAAATTGCTGCCGGTGATTATGCTGACTGTCGTGGAGGAGAAGGACAGTATCGTAAATGGGATGAAAGCCGGTGCCAGCGATTATCTGACCAAGCCGTTTCATGCCAACGAGCTGATGGCGCGGCTGGTCGCTGCGGCGGAGCGCAACCGGCTGGGAGAGGAATTGATCGTGGCGCGCCGTGCCGCCGAGTCGTCCAATCAATCTAAAAGTTCGTTCCTGGCGACGATGAGCCATGAGATCCGAACGCCGATGAATGTCATCATCGGATTGTCCCATTTATGTTTGCAAACCAATCTTGATCCGAATCAAAGAAATTATGTGGAGAAAATAAACCGGGCGGCCTTGTCGTTATTGGACATCATTAACGATGTACTGGATTTTTCCCGTATCGAGGCGGGAAAGCTCGAATTATCGAAAGAGGATTTCGATTTGCGTTCATGTCTGGCGCGCGTGGATTCGCTGATTGGTTTTTTGGCGCGATCCAAAGGGTTGACATTTGAAATCAATATTCCGGGCGAGATCCCTTATTTCTTGCATGGCGATGCCGTGCGGCTAGGGCAAGTGCTCATTAATTTGGCGGGTAACGCCGTCAAGTTTACCGAGAAAGGTTCTGTCAAAATCACCATCGTTTGCGAGGCATTGCATCCCGATGAAGTGGATTTGAAATTTTCAATTCGCGACACCGGAATCGGTTTGAGTTCTGAGCAGATCGAGCGTTTGTTCAAATCATACAGCCAAGCGGAAAGCACGACACATCATAAATATGGCGGGAGTGGCCTTGGCCTGGTGATCAGTCGGCAAATGGTGGAGTTGATGCAAGGACGCATCTGGATTGAAAGTACATTGGGTCAAGGCAGTACGTTCCATTTTACGGCGCGATTCGGTCGCGGTAAGGAAGTCGAGGCAAAAGTCATGCTCCAGGCTGTCGATCTGCAAGCAGCGAAGCAACGGCTCAAGAATGCGCGGATTCTGATTGTGGAAGATAATCCTTTTAATCAATTGGTAATTCGCGATTTGCTGGGTTTGGTTGAGGCGGTTTCTGAGGTTGCCGATAACGGAAAAGAGGCGCTGAGGCTTCTGGAAAATGAGAAGTTCGATTTGGTGCTGATGGATACGCAATTGCCCATCATGGACGGTTATGAGACAACGCGGCATATTCGTGAAAAAGCCAAGTTTGCGGCACAACACATTGTTGCAATGACGGGCAATGTAACCGCGGAGGATCGCAAGCGGTGTTTGGCTGTAGGGATGAACGATTTTATACCGAAGCCGGTTAATCCCGATCAGATGTACCTGATTCTGGCGAAATGGTTGCCATCGTCTAATGGCTTGAATGAAAAGGGAGGAAATGAGAATTTGAAAACGACGATTGAAGCGATTCGATCCGATGTGCCGGTAATCGATATGGATGTGTTGCGAAGTATGTTTCATAACGATGCAGCATTGATACGCAAGATTGGATTGAAATTTATTGAGGTTGCAAATACCACCTTGGCTGAAATGAAGGTCGTTCACGATAATCGTGATTTGCATGAGTTGGGCCGTTTGGGGCATAAGCTGAAATCTTCCGCAAGAACCATCGGTGCTTTAAGTTTTGGCGATTTATGCGATGCACTTGAAATGGCTGATGCGGGTAACGATTGGACTGCCGCTGAAACCATCGTAGTACAACTGCCACCCTTGCTGAATCGGATTACGGAGCAACTGCATAAAGAATTGCAGTGATAAAGACAGCGAAGAGCTGCTAAGGTAGTCGATGACGGTTATTCTGATCTATTTGCGCGGCTATTTCGCGTATGTGGATAAAGGGTTGTTGCTGTTTTGCAGTATCTGGACCGCTGTTCTGATCGCCTTGAACTATCAATTGGGGATTGAACGAACACTGATTGCCAGCTTAGATTCCCGGTTTTATCAATTCCTGGCGTTGTTTTGCGTTTATTGTTGCGCTTTCGTTGTTCCCTATCTTTTTATCGCTGTTTTTAGAAAGCAGCTCATCGCGATTACGCCGCTGTTTTGGTGGCTGCTGCTGATCGCTCCGATTTTGTTTGCATTCAAAGTGAGCGCTATCAATCCGCTGGAGTATGGCCTTGAAGGTGTTTGGGGCGATTATTGGGTGGCCGCTACGACGCTGCCGTTTAAGTTTCTGACGGTGCTGGCACCGTTGATCGTTTTGCACCGGATGCTTGCCCCGCAGACGAGCTTCTGGGGGATGACATTGCAGAATTTACGATGGCGTCCTTATCTGCAAATGCTGGTTTTGATGGTGCCGTTGATCCTATTCGCCAGTACGCAGCCGGATTTTCTGAGCGTTTATCCCCGGGGGGCGCAAGTCGCTTTTATAACAGTTCATACGGATTATTGGTACGGCGTTTTGCTCCAGGCATTGTATGAAATCAGTTATGGGATTGATTTTGTAACGATCGAGTTGTTTTTTCGCGGTTTCCTGATCTTTGCTTTCACACGCTTTGCCGGTGCTGCGGCGATTTTGCCTATGGCGGTGTTCTATTGCAGTATCCATTTCGGAAAACCTCTGCTGGAGTGCGTTTCGTCTTTTTTCGGCGGACTAATCCTCGGCGTTGTCGCGTATCGAACGCAATCGATCGTCGGTGGCTTGGCGGTGCATCTGGGGATTGCTTGGATGATGGAGATCGGCGGTTACGTGGGGAACGGTATGTCGAGGTAAGGGATAGTTGGTGTGGTGCGGAAACAAAAAAACCGCCGGGTAGGGCGGTTTTTTGTAAATCAATTTCTTTGGCGATTAATGGCCAGGCTTGCTGGTTCCGCCGTAAGGACGCGGATCTTGTCCTTCTTTGAGGCATTCACCATTACCGCCCACGCCAAACTTACAATCTTCATTCGAAGCATTAGGATCGCCCATGTCGGCATTAGAACAAGCAGTTAGGAATGCTAATAGTATTGCAGCCAATAGTGATAATTTCATCTCCGTCGTTTCCTTAATTTAGTTTAATTTACCATGTTTACATCAAGGTTTGGAGTATACAACAGAGTGATTGAAATTTCCAAGAACTTCATGCCTGTGGGCGGCAATGCGATCTGTGGCGGCCTTTGCAGGCTAGCAAGCCAATACTTGGCGAATGGTCGCGGTCAATTCGTCGGCGACGAATTTTGCGACATACGCGTCGGCGCCGATCGATTTGACATGGTTTTCATTGGTGGCTCCCGTTAATGAGGAATGAATGATAACCGGAATGGATTTGAATCGCTGATCGCTCTTGATATTGCGTGTCAGGGTGAATCCATCCATCTCCGGCATTTCCAGGTCGGTTAATATCAGCGCAACTTTGTCTTGAATGGTTTTTCCTTCCGCGATGGCCGCGTCCGACATCGATTGGATTTTTTGCCAGGCTTCAAGGCCGTTTCTGGTCATGATAAAAGGAGCATCAAGCGCATTTAATCCGTTTTCAATCATGGCGCGCGCCATCGGAGAGTCATCGGCAGCCAAGATGATTTTGTTATCGGGGATTTTTAATTTCGGCGTACTTTTTTCCGGAACCAATTCGCCCGTTGCTTGCGGCAATACGTCGCGCAGTATTTGCTCGACATCGAGCACTTGCGCCAAGCGCGTGTTTTCCACGTTACCGTCGAGTCTGGCGATGCTGGTGATCAATTCGCCGCCATTGCCTTCAGCGGCGATTACCTGATTCCAATCCAATCGGACGATTTCGCTGACATCTTCCACCGCAAATGCTTGCGTTGAACGTGCGTATTCTGTTACCAGCAAAATCGCAGTTCCTTTTTTTGGCGTGCAGCCGACAACCTTGGGTAAGTCGATCACGGTAATGATTTGTCCGCGAATATTAGCGACTCCCATTACATTGGGATGCGCATTGGCGACCGCAGTAATGGTTGGCATCACCAGGATTTCACGAACCTTGAACACATTGATACCGAACAGTTCGCGATGATCGGTGCCGTGAGCATCACCCAATCTGAATAGCAGCAACTCAAATTTATTGTTGGCTGTTAAATTGGTGCGTTCATCAACTTCATGCAATGCTGTTCTCATGGATGTCCTCCGGATTCGATGCGTGTTGGGAGTGCGTACTGTTGTATCTTATCGGTTGATAAGGTAATGGGTTGAAAAGCAGGGAAAAATGGCTTTATTTAGGGTGTTGGGGATGGGGTGCGGCAATGCCGGTCAGTGCGTTGTATCTGTGCTGAGATTGTTTTCAAAGACCTGCTGGCTTGTATTCTGATTTATCAGTACAATCCTTCGCAGGTAAACTTTTTGGGGGTTTGTTTTTGTTTACCTGAAAAGCAGAAAAAATTAATTCTGAAACTATATTAAAGGAGTTTTTCTGATGAAAAAAAATGCAATTCAACTGTCTTTGGTTTTTTCAATATTTTTCTTTTTTACTTCTCACGCAATCGCTTCGGATAGTTATATCAATACTTCGGGTGAGCGGTTTGTCAGCGGGGTTGCTAATGCGGCAACCGGCTGGGTTGAGTTGCCAAAGAATATTGTATTGACGGGACAAAAAGACGGTCCGATCTATGGCGGCACGGTCGGCTTGGCGATGGGGATTATGCATACTGTGGGTCGTTCTATTGTGGGTGTGTTGGATGCGGCGACTTTCTGGGTTCCGCTTAAACCCTCGGTCAATCCGCCTTATATTTGGGAAGATTTTTCAAGAGAAACCACCTATTAATCGGTTTCTTTAGTCTTGTCATCGCCGCTTTCATGTGAGGCGGCTGCTAGTGTCAGCGGGTATTTGTTAAATCTCTGGCGCATGGTATTGATGGTATTCAATAAAGTTGGTTGCCCGACGATTCGGGCTTCCAACTTGCGTTTGTTTGGAAAATCCATTAGTGAAATTCCAATCAGCATCGTCAGCAAGCCCTGTCCAGGCAAAAAAAGCATCAAGAAACCCGCAATCAAAAACACGACACCAATGATGTTCTTAATGATTAATCCGATCATGCGCAAAATTGGGTGGTGTTCTTTCATCCAGTGACGCGGGATTCGAGTGTCAAAATAGTCGCTCGGGAGCTGGATCAATATCCAAGGAATTGCAATCAAAGAGGCAATGAAACCGACGATTGAGGCGATTGTCATCCCAACGAGCGCATCGACGGAAATCCACTGCTGCAAGGCGATAGAGATGTCTTCCATATTCTTTATGTCACTATCGATTAGGCTTTAGGGAAACGCAAGGTTTTTGTTGGCGCGATGGAGAAGAAGGCGGGAAATGATCGGGAAATCCTACTGCCTGCTTATGCGGGCAGTAGGTGTCGTTAATAACGACCGTTGAATAACTATCTGTGCTTGCATTGCTGCTTCTGAAAATGTTTTTCAACGATATCGGTTAACTATCGGAGATCGATCAAGGTACGATCCGGTTGTTCAGGATTTCGCGGCTTGCGTTGTTCCAGGTTACGTCCGTCAGGTTTGAGTAACGGGTAACGATTTGCGCTGCAATTCCGCCTGAGAATAAACCTGCCCAGCCCAGAATTACAAAGCCCCAGT
>JALRCN010000041.1 GCA_023257295.1 Nitrosomonas sp.
ACTGCATCATGAAATCCTCGATGTGGCTTGGTGGCTTGTTGAATAACCTTACCGCTGGCATCTTTGACTTCTTGCTTACCGATCATGTCATCGATGTTGTTAATCGCCAATGTCGCATTCGACAAGATAGGCGAAGGAGCGAGTACCGCGCAACGAAGCGATTCGCTCGTGCAACCAACAAATCAGCGTTTCCCTAAAACCGCCGCGCGACCGAAACCCCGCACCACATCCGACCGTCCTGAAGTACTCAGGGCGCAATTAAGTCATGCCATCAAAGCGCGCGAGCCGGTCGATAGCATCGATGCTGTGCAATTGCGCCCCGGCGAATCAAAGTCGGTATATTTCTATGTGCACCTAAAAAACCTGCAAGGACAGAAAATTCATATCGATTGGTATTACAACAACAAACCGGACTCTCACTTGAGCTTGCAAGTGCACAATAACAACTGGCGCACTCAAGCCAGCAAACAACTGGATTACCGGCGCTTAGGCGTTTGGCGCGTCGAACTAACCGATGAAGCGGAGAACCGGTTGGCAACCCGACATTTCACCGTTGCTCAACACTGAAGCTTTTATTAACCGTCCGTACCGCGTAGAAAATGAAATACTGCTGTCATTGTAGCGCCACTGTCGAATTCATCGTCCCGGAAGGCGATTCGCTGCCCCGGTATGTATGCACGCAATGCAACATCATTCACTATCAAAATCCCAAAATGGTGGTCGGTTGCATTCCCGAATGGGAAGATAAGATTTTATTGTGCCGCCGCGCCATAGAGCCGCGCATCGGCTGGTGGACGCTCCCCGCCGGATTCATGGAAAATAACGAAACGCTGGCGCAAGCCGCCGCGCGTGAAACATTGGAGGAAGCCAATGCGCGCGTGGAAATCGGCGATCTCTATACGGTTTATAGTCTTCCCCATATCAGCCAGGTTTATTTTTTGTTCCGCGCCCGGCTGCTGGATCTGGATTTCAAACCGGGTATTGAAAGTTTGGATGTCAAACTCATGGCGGAACACGAAATACCGTGGGAAGAGATGGCATTCCGGGTTATCCACGATCCCCTGAAACAATACTTCAAGGAACGTCGCGAAGGGAAATTTGGGTTTCATATGGGGGTTATCGATAAGCCGCGCGGCCAATAAGCGCGATTTTCCATTAAAATCAAGCAGCCTGCTGAATTAAAGCAATCGCAGCAAGACCGTCGATTCACAACATCCCTCAAGTTTTCTCAATATGCGTCGATACGAAAGCATTACTTTCACCGACTCAGCAACAACAAAGGGACAATCCATGAACACAACATTGCATGAAATCGATCAGCGCACCAACTTAACAGCCAACAACAAATTCGAATTGTTGCTGTTCAGATTGGGTGATGCTCCGGGTACCGAGCAGCGGGAATTATTCGGCATTAATGTTTTTAAAGTCCGAGAAATCCTGGTAATGCCGACCATTACCGCAGTCTCCAACGCACATCCTTGCGTTATGGGCGTTGCCAATATCCGTGGACAAATCATTACTGTCATCAATTTGCCCAAAGTTGTCGGTTGCACACCGAAAAAAGGAACTTCCATTCTCTTGGTCACCGAATTTGCACGATCGACACAAGCATTCGCAGTGGAAGACGTTAGCGAAATCGTTCGACTGGACTGGAATCAAGTGATAGCTGCGGAAAGCAACGGCGGCGAATTGGTGACCAGTATCGCCAGACTCGACGGTAACGTAGAAAACACCCGCTTGGCGCAAGTACTCGATGTCGAACAAATACTGCGCGACGTGCTGCCGCAAGCAACCGGCTCGCTTGCCCCGGAAAAAGGCACGCCTCAATTGAAGCTTCCTAATGGCAAAATCATCCTGGCCGCCGATGATTCCCCAATGGCACGCGCCATGATCGAGAATGGGTTGAATGCACTTGATGCGCCCTTTATCATGACTAAAAACGGACTTGAGGCTTGGGAAAAAATGCAATCAATGTCGGATGCCGCTATCGCTGAAGGCAAAACCATTCAAGACAAAATCGCCTTGATACTGACCGACCTGGAAATGCCTGAAATGGATGGATTTACTCTCACGCGCAACTTAAAAAACGATCAGCGATTTAAATCTATTCCGATAATCATCCATTCTTCCCTGACCGGCTCAGCCAACGAAAATCATGTCAAATCGGTTGGCGCCGACGCTTATGTCGCCAAATTTGTCGCCGACGAATTGACTACCACTATCCGTAAGGTACTGGCGTAAGCCGAATACCCGGATAGCCCCCCTTTGTCCGATCGCATCGCTATCGGACAAAGGAATTTCCGGTTTCCTCATCATATCGATCAGTGCATCGAATTGTTCGCATCGAATATATTCAAAAAATTTTCCACACGCGCCAATTCCCGCTCGAACAACGGCATGACATCAGTCAATGCTTCTGCGTTCTTGTCTTTTCCCGATTGCTCCATTGCCGCGCATTGCTCACCCAGCGCCAACGCTCCCACCGAACGCGCCGACGATTTGAGCTTATGCGCCAATGCACCGACGACTTCCAGTTGCCCGGCTTGGTAGGCCACATGCAGCTCCGCTGCAATTCTTTTCATGCTAACGCGAAAATCCGACATCATTTCCTTGATCAAGCCCGGATCATCGCCCACCAATCGTTCGAGCACGTGCACATCGACCGTAACTTCGGCGGGTTCTGCGTTAACCGGTTTGGCAGTTTCTTTCTCCGTTGCCGCGAAATGAGCGGCAGCAAGGTATTTTTCCAGGGTCAAACGCAAATCCTCAAGCTGTACCGGCTTACTCAAGTAATCGTCCATTCCCGCACCGAGGCAATGCTCTCTTTCACCTTTCAGCGCGTTTGCGGTCAAAGCCACGATTGGCAAATGCCGCTGCCCGGCTTCTACGGAGCGGATGGTCTGCACCAATTCAAAACCGTCCATTTCCGGCATATGCAGATCGGTCAATAACAACGCATAATCGCCGCTTTGCCAGCGCTGCAGCGCCTCACGCCCATCGCTGGCAATATCCGCCACATAACCCAGCAAACCGAGTTGCTGCCGGATCACTTTCTGATTGATCTCGTTGTCTTCGGCCACCAAAATAAGTTTTCCCTGCCGCAGCGCTTCTTCACGTGATATGGGTGCAATGATCGATTTGGGCGCATTGATCAGCGGTGCCGTTTCCGCGCTTGCTTCCGCCCTTCCCGCAGCAATCGCCATCGCGCGAAGTAACGATTGGCGGTACATAACATCGCCATCCAGCGTGACGATATCGACATCCGCAATACGCGCCTGTCGGCGGCGTCCGCGTTTGATGACAACAAAACGGGAGTCGATCGATGCTGCGGCGGCTGACTCGTTTACTCCGACACCAGCGGATTGATCGGCACGCTTACCGAAAGCGGCGCGCAATTGCGCAATCGGCGGCTCCTGTTGCCCTGCATCGATCACGACCAACCACAAACCCGGCGCCAGATGCTGGATGACCGAATCGATTTCCTTGAAATCGGAAACCTGCACCACAGTCCCACCGGCACTTCTCAGATAAATCGCCATATCGTCGCTTAAGTCGCCAGTGCCAGACAATATCAGGCAATTTGTGCCGCGCAGATCATCCAGTGTGTGTCCGGCTGTGGCTACGTCAAGCAATGGTTTGAAAGGCATTTGTATCATAAAAGCGGAACCCTGCTGCGGCTCGCTTTGTACGGTAATTTCCGCGTCCATCAATTCCGCCAGGTGATGGGAAATCGCCAGACCAAGCCCGGTGCCGCCAAAACGGCGCGTTGTGGAAGGATCGCCTTGCGAAAACGAACGAAACAGCTTTTCCTGCGTCTCCTTATCCATGCCAATGCCGTTATCGATGACCCGGAAAGTCACCAGAATTTGATCGGGATTGGATTCTGCCAGCAGTACCCGCACTGCTACTTTGCCTTGCTTCTTTTGCTTGCTGGAAAATTTAATGGCGTTATTGATAATATTGACCAGCACCTGTCGCAAACGCAGCGGGTCGCCTAATACCGTCTCCGGAATAGCCGGATCGATAAACAATGTCAACTCCACTTTCTTGTTCAGCGCCAAATGCGCCAGCATTCCACAAGCGTTCTCAACAACGCTGGGCAAAGACATCGGGATCTTTTCGATTTCCAGTTTTCCCGCTTCTATTTTGGAAAAATCGAGAATGTCCTCAATAATGGACAGCAAAGAATATGCGGAATCCCGTATCAGATCGGCCATTTCCATCTGATAACCGGTCAGGCTGGTTTGACGCAACACGTCGATCATGCCGATTACGCCGTTCATCGGTGTACGGATTTCATGACTCATTGCGGCAAGAAAAGCCGATTTGGCTTTATTGGCCTGTTCTGCTTCCGTTCGCGCTTGCCGCAAATCGTTCATGATGCGCACGTGTTCGCGGATATCCCGCATCACGCCGGTGAAATGCCGCTTGCCTCCCACAAAATACTCGCTAACCGCTAAATACAGCGCGAGCCGCTCACCGTTCTTGTGCACACCCTCCACTTCGCGCCCAAGCCCTATCCCGTGCGATCCAGATAAGTAAGGACGCCCCACATACTCTTGCCCATGCCCAGTGCGGCAATAATTTTCCATATAACCTTCATGCTTGCTGCGATCCGGTTCCGGAATGATGATCGCGATATTCTGTCCGATCATTTCATCGTGGTTATAGCCGAACAGTTTTTCCATCACTGGATTGACGGAAAGAATTGCGCCTTTTTCGTCGGTCGTCACGACGCAGTCCACCATATGCTCGACCACGGAGTGCATTTCCTCTTCCTTGATCGTCAATGCGATGTTGGCACGCTGCAGGTCGGCAGTGCGCGCAGCCACTCTGTTTTCGAGCTCCAGATTGCTGGCATTTAACCTTTCCATCATCAGATTGAATGTGTGCGCCAACTGCCGCATTTCATCCCAACCTTCGATGGCAACGCGCTGATGAATATTGCCCGCCGAAATTTCCAGCGCGCTCTGATTCAAATGCTTTAGCGGGGTAACTACACGACGGCCAAACAATATGGCACCCAGCAGTGCGGCGATCAGGGTCAATGCAAGCATCATCAATCCGGCTAAATGCACTTGCTTAACCGATGCGAACGCTTCGTCGACATCGATATGCACGACGATGCCCCACTGCATGCGCGGCAAATACCGCCAAGCCGCAACCACATCCTTGCCGCGATAATTCACAGTCAATGCGCCACTTGACTCTCCGTTGAGCGCATTTCTCATGGCATCCGACGAAGGCGGATTATTCAATGAAATTTTGCGTTTTAACGCGGCATCCGGATCGTACTTCAGCGGCGCCATCACTAAGGCTGTCTGGTCATCTTCAGCCCGTACCACTACAGTTTCGCCGGTATCGCCTAACCCGACGTTATTTGCCAGCACCGCGAATACGTGCTGACTGTAGATTTGCAACGCAATGACGCCTCGAACCTCACCATCCAGAACGATAGGAGTGGCAACGAATGCAGCAATTGCGTTGTTGGATGGCTCGTAGTGCTCGAAATCTGAAATACTGCTTTGCAGATTATCCAATGCATAACGGGTGACCTTGCCAAGCCCGGTATCCCGGTAAGGACCTGTCAGCAAATTGGTCGCAAAATCGGATTCGTGCGCTTGGGAATAAACAATGGCACCTTGTGTAGAAATCAGAAATAAATCGTAATATTTCGCTTCTTCGACAAAGCGCTTGAAATTCTCGCGATAACTGGCATCCAGGCGGCGATATGCGTCTGAGTTTATACCGCTTTGTTCAAAAATCTTGGAAAATTCCAGGATAGCTTCCCGCGTCGTGCTCGCATCGCGCAGCAAGCTTGCATCCAGCAGTCGTTCCTGGAGGTAACTGTCTATCTGCTCTACTTTCTTGTCTGCAATCGCGGAAACATTCTGAATAGCCGTTTTTTTGATCTCTTTCTCAAACGTATGCAATAAGCTATTCCCGATCACCACGATGGGCAATAAAGAAACCAATGTAAACCAAACGGCAAAACGCAATGTGAGGGAATTGAATTTCACGGATTTCTCCTTGCGATGATTGCGATCCCGGTTATTCTTTGGCGGACTCAATTCAGTCACAGGTCAGCATAGCACAAACAATCTTATGTTCAATGCGATGCACTATAATAGTTAGGCGAATAGCGAATGCTTAATCGCGGGATTAGCCAGTTACTCAATGCAATCTTAAGGTTTTAAGGAATTTTATGCCCTTACCCGTCATCATTCGTTTACTCGTTGTATTTCTGCCATTCGTTCATTTGACGGGGTGTGCTGCGATTGTTACTGTCGCCGATGCCGCCGTTACCGTTGCCGCAACTACTGTCAAGGTCACGGCCAAAGCGGCTGGTGCGGTTGCCGATGCCGTCATTCCTGATGCCGAAGAAAAGAAATCGGCACCGAGTAAATAAACTCGCTACGGCGCTTTGATTTGTATGGCGCCCTGAACACGAATCGAACGTGCGACCTACCCCTTAGGAGTTTCAAAACCTCTGTATTTTCCTCAATTAACCAACATTAATGTATACATATAAAACAATATGTTATAGTACACAAAACATTAATGGGGTTACACAAAAATTAGCTACATTTTACCTAGAATGTAACCCCAGAGTAACCCCAGATTGAGGCTAATATGGAAAATAAAATCAATTTCACAAAGGCAATCATAGACACATTGCCTATACCTGATTCTGGTAAACGTGATACCTACCACGATATAAAAACAACCGGACTACAGCTTCGCATCACTTCCAACGGTGTTAAAACATTCAGCGTTTTTAGGCGTATCAAAGGCGGCAATCCTGAACGTGTAACCTTGGGGCGTTATCCTGGTATGACTATTGAACAAGCCAGAAAATCAGCGGCTGAAATTAATCTTCATATTATTGCAGGTAAAAACCCAGCTGATCGGTTACGTGAAGCAAAGCGGGAAATGACCTTAGGCGATTTATTTCAAGAATATATGGAGCGTAGGGCTGCATTTAACAGGCGACCGGATAAACCGAAGGCAACCTATCGGCTTTATTTATCGGATTGGAGTAACAGGAAGCTATCATCAATCAGACACGAAGAAGTTGATCGCCTTCATAAAAAAATAGGCCGTAACAATGGCCAAGTAACCGCGAATATTGTTCTGAAACTACTTCATGTCATGTTTAACAAGGCCATAAATGAATGGCGAATTTGGAAAGGTGAGAATCCAGCTCACGGCATAGCCAAATTTCCTGAGCAATCGCGTGATCGTTTCTTGCAAAGTGACGAATTGCCGCGTTTCTTTCAGGCAGTGGCTCAAGAAGAAAACGAAACAATTCGGGATTATGTGCTGATGTCATTATTGACCGGCGCTAGGCGCTCCAATGTACTGGCTATGCGCTGGCAGGATATCAATTTTGAACGTGCAGAATGGCGCATTGAGGAAACAAAGAACGGAACACCACAGACCGTCGCACTCTCACCTGAAGTAATAGAGATATTGCAGAATCGGAAGCAGTCAGATAACGCTATATTTGCTTTCCCCGGTACCGGTAAATCAGGACACTTAGAAGAACCAAAGAAAGGCTGGCAACGAATTCTTGATCGCGCAGGAATTGGGGATTTGCGCATTCATGATTTGCGGCGGACGCTGGGGAGCTGGCAGGCTAAAACAGGCGCTTCGTTGGCAATCATTGGAAAATCACTTAATCACAAAAACCAAAATACAACGGCGATTTATGCACGACTTGATCTTGATCCGGTACGGGATTCTGTCAATAAAGCGACAAGCGCAATGTTGCAAGCTGCTGGAATAAAAAGCAAAGAAGAGAAAAATTCTCAATGCTAAAACGATATTACAACATCAAGGATGCAGCAGATTTTTTAAATTCAGAGTTAAAGCAAAACCTAAGCTCATTCGATATATTGGAAATTGCAGCACGCGGTGATATCCATTTATGCACATGGTTTGATGGGCTTATTACAAAATTTCACGATCATCCTTTTGATTCGATTCTGGCAGAAGATAATTCTATATACAAGTTCAGAGGATATATAAAAATACCTTCAGAGGTAATTAAACCAAGTGGTGGAACTTTTTATTTTGAGTCTATTGAGATCGCTGAGGATATTCAATCACAAGAAAAATTAGAGTTACCTAAAATTGATCCTCATTATTTCTGGGGAACGTATACATGCATTCCTGAGACAGGGGAAATTAAGTGTCTGCATTTCGAAGTTAATAGTAATGATGCATTAATCCCTACTGAAGATATTTTAGCTTTACTATCAAAAATTCAGAAGAAAGGAACACCACACGCAAATACCGCTAATCAGAATAAATCCAGTATGTTGGTAATATTAAATCAAGCTTCTAATAAATTCTGGGCAAATGCTGACAAAAATGATCCCGGAACATATCCCAAAAAAACAGTTGTGGTGGCTTGGCTTGAGAAGAATGGCTTTTCCCAGACACTTGCAGAAAAAGGTGCAACAATCATCCGGCCAGAGTGGGTACCCGCAGGACGCAGACCAGAAGAATAGCGACACCCTTAAACTCAATAATGACGCCATTTTATAAATGGTGACACCATTAGAACAAAATCCTTTTTCATTTTTTCATTTTTTTGTGTTGTGTAAATTCCTAAATATCGCTGGATGTATACCAGCTTTTACTTAAGGAAATTTATGCAAGCGAAATCAGCAATATCATCAATCCTAAAGAATCAATCCTCAGATCCATTACTAACTCCATCTGAAGCAGCCGCCTATATTGGCGTAACTGAAAACACACTCAGTGTTTGGCGATGTGTTGGACGCTATAACATCCAATTCGTCAAAGTTGGGCGGTTAGTTAAATATCGCAAATCTGCACTAGATACTTTCCTTGACCGCCGCACTATCGGTGGAGAGCCATAATTCTATGGCAATAAATCTAATTTGTAGCGCACAACAAATAAATTAGTATTTCCGACCCTTCAAGGGAACGCTCTGCATGA
>JALRCN010000052.1 GCA_023257295.1 Nitrosomonas sp.
GCATTACAACAGTTGTTAACAAAAATGCGATGATGATACGCAGAGTCTGTACTTGCATGATATATGTCTATGAATATCAGTCTATAAATCTTTTTCTTCCCAAAGATTCCCGATTACTTTATTTTCCGGCATGGATAGCCCGAAGTGCTGATAAGTGGCTGTAGTTGCCATTCTACCTCTCGGGGTTCGTTTTAAAAAACCTTGTTGAATCAAATACGGTTCGAGAACATCTTCGATGGTGTCACGCTCCTCGCTAATCGCCGCTGCCAGATTGTCCACACCGACGGGGCCGCCGTCAAATTTCTCGATTACCGCCAGCAACAATTTACGGTCTAAAACATCCAGGCCGATTGGATCGACATCCAGCATTTTCAACGCATCATCCGCTATGGCACGGGTGACATGCCCATTTGCTTTCACCTCTGCATAGTCACGTACACGTCGCAATAATCGATTCGCAATACGCGGGGTTCCTCGCGACCTGCGCGCCACCTCGTAAGCACCGTCCTCTGACATACTGACATTCAATAACCGCGCGGAACGAGTCACAATTTTACAAAGATCTGCCGCAGTATAAAATTCAAGACGAGAAGTAATTCCAAACCGATCTCTCAAGGGATTGGTAAGCATACCGGCGCGCGTTGTCGCTCCAACCAGCGTAAAAGCTGGCAAATCCAATTTTACGGACCTTGCCGTAGGCCCCTCACCGATCATAATATCCAATTGATAATCTTCCAGCGCCGGATACAAAATTTCCTCTACCACAGGCGATAGGCGGTGAATTTCATCAATAAACAAAACATCGTTAGGCTCAAGATTTGTCAATATTGCTGCCAAATCGCCCGGACGCTCCAATACCGGCCCCGATGTTTGCCGTAAATTTACCCCCATTTCCCGAGCAATGATATGAGCGAGTGTCGTTTTCCCCAGACCCGGCGGACCAAACAGCAAAACATGATCAAGCGCCTCGCATCGATTTCTTGCCGCTTCGATGAATATTTGCAACTGCTCTCTGATCTTTTCTTGACCAACGTATTCGTCCAATTGCTTAGGACGCAACGCCCTTTCTAAAACTTCCTCTTGCGTAGACGATGCAGCTGCGGTTACCAACCTATCAGTTTCGATCATGTCTTCTCGCGCATAAAAGTTTTATTTTTCCTTCGATAAATGGTGTAGCGCTTGGCGAATGCCATCGGAAACGGAGGCTTGACTGGCTATTTGCTTTATCGCCCAATCCGCTTCACGGTCATTGTACCCAAGCGACAGCAAAGCATTTCGCACATCGTCAATCAGAGACGATCGCAATACGCGC
Organism: Nitrosomonas sp.; assembly: GCA_023257295.1. Lineage (GTDB taxonomy): Bacteria > Pseudomonadota > Gammaproteobacteria > Burkholderiales > Nitrosomonadaceae > Nitrosomonas. The sequence continues at coordinate 1,313 of JALRCN010000052.1, forward strand.
TGGTCCTGCCCCGGCATACATGGCTCCAATTTATCGCGCAACTCAAGCAATAATCGCTCCGCCGTTTTCCTTCCAATTCCTGGAATGTTAATGAGCCTTGCACTATCCTGTGCTTGCACTGCCTGCTGAAATTCAAACACGCTCATACCGGATAAAAGCGCCAATGCCGTCCGAACACCTACTCCCGATATTTTTACCAATTGCCTAAATGTTTGCCGCTCCGGCTCTGTCGCAAAACCAAACAACAGATGCATATCCTCTCGAATCACTAAATGTGTATACAACGAAACCTGTGCACCCGTCGTCGGCAATTCGTAAAACGTACTCATCGGCACATCAATCTCGTACCCAATCCCTTGCACATCCAATAAAACTTGTGGTGGTTTTTTTTCCAGCAAAACACCGGCAATGCGCCCAATCATACCCAACGACCTCGTTTTATCCGGAAACCAACCGACGAAATCTTTCCTAGACCGAAACCTCCATGCGCATGGCAGATAGCACAGGCTAACGCATCCGCAGCATCTAAGCTTGGATCTCCCGACAAATTCAATAATCGCTTTACCATCGCTTGGACTTGATTTTTTTGCGCATGACCTTTTCCGACAACAGCTTGCTTGATTTGTAGCGCGGTGTATTCCGCTACAATAAGATTTCTAGACACAGCCGCACATAAGGCAGCTCCTCTTGCTTGCCCTAATAGTAACGTGGATTTTGGATTAACATTCACAAAAACCTGTTCTATCGAGACATGCTCCGGCTGATATTCCTCAATCACTTCGCATAAGTTTTCGAAAATCAATTTAAGCCGAGCGGGCAATTCACCGGTTTGCGTTTTAACACAACCGCTGCTGACATAACTCAATTGATCGCCCCGTTTTTCGATGACGCCGAATCCTGTCGTGCGTAATCCTGGATCTATCCCAAGAATTCGTATTTTCTCACCTACCACTCACATTGGATTTATTCATCGAGCACAGCTGTCGTATAGACATTCTGCACGTCATCGAGATTTTCCAATGCATCCAAAAGTTTTTGCATTTTCACGGCATCATCCCCAGATAGGACAACTTCGTTGCTTGGTTTCATTGTCACTTCCGCCAATTCCGCTTTAAATCCCGCTCTCTCCAATCCATTTTTCACGTTTATGAATTCATACGGCGCTGTTATAACTTCAATGCTGCCGTCATCGTGCGTGACAACATCCTCGGCACCTGCATCAATCGCGGCTTCCATGACTTTCTCTTCATCAGTGCCCGGGGCAAAGATTAATTGCCCGCAATGTTTGAACAAAAAACTTACCGATCCATCCGTACCCAGATTCCCACCATATTTGGTAAACGCATGCCGCACATCCGAAACGGTACGAACACGATTATCCGTCATGCAATCCACCATTACTGCCGCTCCGGAAATTCCATACCCCTCGTACCTTATTTCCTCGTAATCGGCGCCTTCTAACGTGCCGCAACCCCGCTTGATCGCGCGCTCAACGTTATCTTTCGGCATATTTTGATCATACGCCTTGTCCATTGCCAGTCGCAAGCGTGGATTGCTATCCGGATCCCCGCCGCCCAGCCGCGCCGAAACGGTAATTTCCTTGATCAGCCGAGTAAAAACCTTACCGCGCTTTGCATCCTGCGCGGCTTTTTTATGTTTGATATTCGCCCACTTGCTATGACCTGCCATCTTGACATCCGTACCTATGCTGTTATTTGAATTATCTTATCATTCCGTATTGAACTTGGCCGCATAAAAAATTATGCAATCTCTCATTAAGCCTTCACAGTAACAAAAAAGGCGACCTAAGTCGCCTTTTTTGTTTTACTTTCCGAACATATTTTAATGCTTGCTGATCTTTCTTAGCTTTTCAATGGCAGCCAATTGCGCCATGGCTTCGATCAATTCAGCCTGCGCTCTTGCATAATCAAGCTCAGATTCTCTATTTTTCATCGCTTCTTCAGCCGCACGTTTTGCCTCTATCGCTTTCGCTTCATCAAGATCATGACTGCGAACGGCCGTATCTGCCAATATCGTTACCACATCCGGCTGCACTTCAAGCATACCGCCCGATACATAGACAAGCTCTTCGTCTTTCAATTGCGCTTTGATACGCACCATGCCTGATTTTATTCGAGTCAACATTGGCGTATGTCGTGGATAGATACCCACTTCGCCCATTTGTGCCGGTGCCACTAAAAATTCCACAGGACCAGAATAAATAGACTCTTCCGCGCTGACAATATCTAGATGAAAAACAATACTCATTTGAGCTTACTCGTCTTATTGAAGTGTTTTTGCTTTTTCTACCGCTTCGTCTATGCTACCAACCATATAGAATGCTTGTTCTGGCAAATCGTCATACTCGCCCTCAACAATTCCTTTAAATCCTTTGATGGTTTCTTTAAGCGGAACATACTTTCCGGGAGAACCGGTAAACACTTCCGCAACGTTGAACGGTTGTGACAGGAATCTCTGTATTTTTCGTGCACGGCTCACTGCCAATTTATCTTCCGGCGACAATTCGTCCATACCCAGAATAGCGATAATGTCACGCAATTCCTTATAACGTTGCAGCGTCTGTTGCACTGCACGTGCGGTATTGTAGTGCTCGTCGCCGACAACCTGCGGATCCAATTGACGCGAGGTAGAATCAAGCGGATCCACCGCAGGGTAAATACCTAAAGAAGCGATATCGCGGGAAAGTACTACCGTTGCGTCCAAGTGACCGAAAGTTGTTGCAGGCGATGGATCGGTTAAATCATCCGCAGGCACATACACTGCTTGAATCGATGTAATCGATCCCACTTTTGTGGAAGTAATCCTCTCTTGTAAACGCCCCATTTCTTCCGCCAGCGTCGGCTGATAACCCACTGCCGATGGCATACGTCCAAGAAGTGCTGATACTTCAGTACCCGCCAACGTATAGCGATAAATATTGTCTACGAAAAACAATACGTCTCGCCCTTCGTCACGAAAAGCTTCCGCCATTGTCAATCCAGTCAACGCAACACGCAAACGATTTCCGGGAGGCTCGTTCATCTGTCCGTAAACCAACGCAACCTTATCCAATACCTTGGATTCTTTCATTTCATGATAAAAGTCGTTACCTTCTCGAGTACGTTCCCCTACGCCGGCAAATACTGAATATCCGCTATGCTCGATCGCAATATTACGAATCAATTCCATCATGTTGACAGTCTTACCGACACCCGCACCACCAAACAAACCGACTTTACCGCCTTTTGCGAATGGACATATCAAATCGATTACCTTGATGCCGGTTTCAAGCAATTCCGTTGATGCCGACAACTCATCGAAAGGGGGCGCTTCGCGATGAATCGACATCTGCCGCTCCGCACCGATGTCGCCCATTTCGTCAATTGGACGACCCAATACGTCCATGATTCGACCCAATGTTTTTGTGCCGACTGGAACGCTAATCTGCTTTCCGGTATTTTTTACCATCATGCCGCGACGCAGACCATCGGACGAACCCAGTGCGATGGTACGCACCACACCATCACCAAGCTGTTGCTGCACTTCCAGTATCAGCTCGGAGCCTTCCATGCTTAACGCGTCATATACCTTTGGCAGAGCATCCCGCGGAAATTCCACGTCAATTACTGCCCCAATACACTGAACAATTTTTCCTTGACTCATCGTTGTTCCCTAAACTTATTTCAAAAATTTTTAAACAGCAGCCGCGCCACCGACGATTTCCGACAACTCTTTGGTAATCGCAGCTTGGCGCGATTTGTTATATATCAAAGTCAATTCATTAATAACGTTACCGGCATTATCGGATGCTGCTTTCATTGCAACCATTCTGGCTGACTGCTCCGATGCCATATTTTCGGCAACCGCCTGATAAATGATCGCTTCGACGTAACGCACCATGATGTCATCGATTACAGGCTTGGCTTCAGGCTCGTAGATATAATCCCACGATGTCTTAGGTTTATCGCTATCTTGCTCATCGCTTTTCATTCGCTCGTCGGTCAACGGCAGCAATTGTTCCATCACGGGCTCTTGCTTCATGGTATTGATGAAACGATTATAAAAAATATATACGCGATCGAATCTATCTTGCGAATATCCATCAAGTACAATTTTTACCGCACCGATTAACCGAGCGATATCCGGCGTATCTCCAAGCCCTGCCACTTGTGAAGTAATATTCGCGCCGATCCTGCCCATGAAACCAAGACCCTTGTTGCCGATGCAACATACCTCGATTTGCTCCCCTTCGGATTGCCAGACCTTCATTTGATTGATGGTCTTGCGCAATACGTTAGTATTCAAACCACCGCACAAGCCTTTGTCGGACGTCACAACGATAATTCCGATTCGTTTGACGGTATCGCGCTCGACTAGAAATGGATGTCGATATTCCGTATTGGCTTTACTCATGTGCGCAGCCACATTACGTATCTTTTCGCCATAAGGTCTCGCTTTTTTCATGCGATCCTGTGCCTTACGCATTTTCGACGCGGCGACCATTTCCATGGCCCGCGTGATTTTTTGCGTATTCTTTACGCTTTTGATCTTATTGCGTATCTCTCTGCTGCCGGCCATTTGTTAGTAGGTTCCGTTTTTCTTGAATTCTTGAATAGCGGCAATCAACTCTTTCTCTGTTTCCGCATTCAATTCTTTGCTTGTCTCAATCTTCTCAAGAATAGCGCTGTGTTGCCCGCGAATATAACTCTTTAATGCCGCTTCAAACGCCAATGCACGCCTAACTTCAACATCGTCATAATAGCCATTATTAATTGAAAACAACGTCAATGCCATCTCAGAAACGCTGAGCGTCGCATACTGCGGTTGTTTCATCAACTCAGTCGCCATTTTTCCGCGCTCAAGCTGTTTACGTGTCGCTTCGTCCAAATCCGATGCAAACTGAGCAAAAGCCGCCAATTCCCGATATTGCGCCAACGCTAAGCGAATACCGCCGCCTAATTTCTTGATAACCTTGGTTTGCGCAGCGCCGCCGACACGGGAAACAGATACACCTGCATTGATTGCCGGACGTATACCGGCATTGAACAAGTCGGTTTCCAAAAATATTTGACCGTCTGTAATTGAAATTACATTGGTCGGCACGAATGCCGTTACGTCTCCTGCCTGCGTTTCAATAATCGGTAATGCCGTTAGCGACCCGGTTTTCCCTTTTACTTCGCCATTGGTTGCTTTTTCAACATAGGCCGCGCTCACCCTCGCCGCTCTTTCGAGAAGACGGGAATGCAGATAAAACACGTCACCTGGATACGCTTCACGACCCGGCGGACGTCTTAGCAGTAGCGATATCTGACGATATGCCCACGCTTGTTTTGTCAGATCATCATAGATAATCAGCGCATCCATTCCCTTATCGCGGAAATATTCTCCCATGGTACAACCTGAATACGGCGCGATGAATTGCATTGCTGCCGATTCCGAGGCTGTTGCCGCCACGACAATGGTATATTCCATGGCGCCATGCTCTTCCAATTTGCGCACCACGTTTGCAATCGACGATGCTTTCTGTCCAATCGCAACGTAGATGCACTGCATGTTTTGACCTTTCTGATTCAAGATCGCATCAATCGCAACAGCTGTTTTTCCTGTTTGACGATCACCGATAATTAATTCGCGTTGCCCCCGGCCTACCGGAACCATCGAGTCCACCGATTTCAAACCTGTTTGCACCGGCTGATCGACCGATTGTCTCCAGATCACACCAGGTGCAATCTTCTCAATCGGTTCCGACTTTGTTGCCGTTATCGGCCCCTTGCCATCTATCGGCTGGCCTAGCGCATTCACAACACGCCCTAACAAGCCTTCCCCTACCGGCACTTCAAGAATCCGTCCTGTACACTTAACAGTATCGCCCTCGGTAATATGCTCATAGGCACCAAGAATTACCGCACCAACGGAATCCCGCTCCAGATTCAATGCCAATCCGAAGGTATTGCCCGGAAACTCCAACATTTCACCTTGCATTACATCTGATAATCCGTGTATGCGGACAATACCGTCTGTTACAGAAACAATCGTACCTTGTGTACGGACTTCAGCTGTATCAGAAAGTCCTTCAATCCTTTTTTTAATCAGCTCACTGATTTCGGATGGATTTAACTGCATTTCATTTAACTCCTAGCTTTTAAGGGCGATAGCCATGGCTTCCAGCTTTCCGCGTACAGAAGCATCTAAAATTTCATCACCAATTTCTACTTTGATCCCGCCAATTAAACTTGAATCGACGATCACGCTTGCTTCTATCTTGCGTTTAAATTTCCGTTTCAGCTCTTCAACCAATTGATCCAGTTGACCGCTTTCCAATTCAAACGCACTGACGATCTTGGCTTCCAGTACACCTTCATGCTGCGCTTTCAATTGTTCGAATAATAGACTTACTTGCGGAAGCACTTGCACACGCTTATTTTCGATCATAAGCGCAATCAAATTCCGTGCTTCTCGGCTGAATTTTCGACCACCTATTTCAAGTATCAAATCACTTAGCTGCTTGACCGAAACCAATGGATTTCCAACCAGTGTTTTTATGCGGTCATTTTCAGCAATCTCTGCAGCAAGTTTTAAACCTTTTGACCATTGCGAAAAGCTATTATCGGCTACTGCAAGCTTATATACCGCTTCCGCATAAGGTCTCGCAACTGTAATCGCTTCAGCCATTATTTTAAATCTTCCTGTATCGCCGCCAGCAGATCTGCGTGCGCTTTTGCATCCACTTCCCTACGCAAAATTTTTGCCGCACCAGCCACCGCAAGATCTGCGACATGCTGTCTTAAAGACTCCTTGGCGCTAAATACCTCGTGCTCAATATCCGCCTTAGCACCCGCGACAATTCGATCACCCTCCTCTTTGGCCGTTTTTTTCGCCTCTTCAACAATCTCCGAAGCTCTTTTTTCGGCTTGCAGAATGATTTCGGTGGCGCGTTGCTTGGCTTCTTTCAGTACATCGGATGAACGATGACTCGCCAACTCCAATTCATGACGTCCTCGCTCACCTGCAGCCAATCCGTCAGCGATCGTTTTCTGACGCTCTTCTATAGCGCGCAGTAACGGCGGCCAAACAAATTTAACGGTAAACCAAATAAATACCGAAAAGGCTATCGCTTGTGAAATTAAGGTAAAATTAATATTCATGACAAGCCTGTATTTTTTAAATGGTAATTTTATTGAGCTACCGACAATAGCGGATTCGCAAAAGCAAACATCATCGCCAAACCAACACCGATAATGAATGACGCATCGATCAAGCCCAATAACAGAAACACTTTACCTTGCAATGTAGGTATCATTTCAGGCTGGCGTGCAGCGCCTTCCAGAAAGCGACTGCACATAATACCCACACCGATACACGCACCGGCCGCACCCAATCCGATCATTAAACCAATACCTATTCCGGTATACGCTTGAATCATCGCCAAAAACTGCAAATTCTCCATTTTAGTTTCCCTTTGTTTAAATTAAAAAAATATACTGCCAGTAGATTAGAATTTAGTGTGATTCATGAGCCATCGACATATACACAACGGTCAGCATCATAAATATGAAAGCCTGTAGCGTTACAACCAGAATATGGAAGATCGCCCATCCCGCTCCAAGAATAGCTCCAAAAATCGTTCCCGAAATACCTGTCGCCGCCCACATGCCCAATAATAGAAAAATCACTTCACCGGCATAAATATTGCCAAACAGTCGAAGCGCATGCGACAAGGGCTTAGATACATACTCAATAAAATTGAACAGCAGATTTAGAATCCACACCAACGGACTCTTACCAAATGGCGTGCAAAACAATTCGTGCAGCCAACCACCCAATCCTTTAACCTTTATATTAAAGAAAAGCATTAAGAACCAAACCGAAAGTGCTAATGCAAATGTGGTATTGATGTCTGTCGTTGGTACTATTTTCCAGTTATGGAGACCAAACACATTCTCAAGAATTTTCGCCGTAATGTCGATCGGAAGAATATCCATAGTGTTCATCATCAGCACCCACACAAATACCGTTAGTGCCATAGGTGCCACTAACGCATGGCGATCCCCATGAAATATATTCTTTACTTCCTTATCAATAAAATCGACCGCCAGCTCTATAAATGCCTGCGTTTTTGATGGAACGCCCGGTGTGGCTTTACGAACCACCAACCAGATAAATCCAAAACTTAGCACGCCAAGAATAACGGACGTTACCAACGTATCAACATGCAAAACCCAAAAGGAACCTTCGCCAACCTGCTTTGTTAAATACGTAAGATGATGACCGATGTACGACGATGGGGTTAGTTCTGTTTCCGATGCCATGAGTAACTCTACTTTACTTTAAAATTATCTTTTACTTCTTCTGATACCAAAAGGGCCATGCTGTAAGTCAGCACGACCAGAATGAACGTTCCTATAAGCGCAATCGCATCAATATCTGCATAAAACCTGAACGCGATCCACAGAAAAACTATCGTTAAGATTATTTTTACCGCTTCAGCTCTTAAAGCTGTTCTGATAACATCGCCAGCCGCATAACCTTTATGATGCGAAACCACTAGCACATATGCTGCCGAAGATGCGACACTTATCATCCCGCCCAGCATTGCAGATATTGCTGCACGCACTTCTTCGCGCACAAACCATATACCGAGCACCGCTATCAGCGTGACGAATATCTGAACTCCAAGAGCAGTATTCAGGGATTTATTCTTTATCCAAGACATTTGTCTATATGCCACACTTGCACTTGGAACAAAAACACCCGTGCTTAAAAAGTCCGCTATTTTATCTTGATTCGACACACGCGTCAATTTTCATCGCCACATTTATTCCCCTACTTGCTGGACAGCAATCATACATATTGGCATGATAAAAATATCATATTAATAGCATAAAATTACTTATGGCACATCGAACGACCATCACATTGGATGATGAAGCCTACCGATTCCTGAATGATATCGCGGGCGATAACCGCAGCGCGTATATCAATGTGTAAGAAATCTCAGGGTTGTTTACAGAGAGGTTGATTAAAATAAGCGTTGAGTATTTCATAAGGAGTAGCATTATTCAAACCCTTATGAGGTTTGACGGTATTGTAGAAGTTAAT
>JALRCN010000057.1 GCA_023257295.1 Nitrosomonas sp.
AGGCGCGGCAACAGAACAAATTTGCCGATTTCGCGCCGGTGTTGAAGCGTTTTCTCGAATTGAAGATTGCGTGGGCGCAGTGCGTGGCACCGGATTCGGCACCGTACGATGCCAATATCGATTTGTTCGAGCGCGGCACGACGATGGCGGCGATCACGCCGGTTTTCGAGCGCTTGAAACAGGAATTGATTCCGCTGATCGGCGCGATACAACAACACGCGGAGCGGGTGGATGCGTCCTGCTTGCAAGGCTTGTTTGCATTGGATAAGCAGGAAGCGTTGGCGCGCAAAATCAGCAGCGACATCGGCTTCGATTTTTCGCAGGGGCGTATGGATGTATCGGTACACCCTTTTTGCGGCGGCAGTCATCCAACCGATGTGCGCATTACCACGCGCTACAAGGAGAACAATTTCGTCGAGTCGCTGTATTCGATCATCCACGAGACCGGTCATGCGTTGTACGAGCAGGGCAGGCCGCATCATTTGGGCGATTTGCCGGTGACCGAATCGCTGACCATGGGCATACACGAATCGCAATCGCTGTTCTGGGAGCGCATAATCGCGCAGGGCAAGCCGTTTTGCCGGCATTATTTCGCGTTGTTCCGGCAGACGTTTCCGGACAATTTCCGGCATACCGATGCAGAGATGCTGTACCGTGCCATCAATCATTGCAAACCGGATTTCATTCGTGTCGAAGCCGACGAAGTGACGTATCCGTTGCATGTGATTCTGCGCTACGAAATCGAAAAAGGTTTGTTTGACGGTTCCATGGCGGTCGACGATTTGCCGCAGATTTGGAACGACTTGATGCGTCGATATTTGGGCATTACGCCGCCGAGCGATACGCTGGGGGTATTGCAGGATTCGCATTGGAGTTCGGGAGCATTCGGCTATTTTCCGTCGTATACGTTGGGTGCGATGTACGCCTGCCAGTTTTATCGCACCATGATTGCTGAGCAGCCCGACATGGAAAACGAAATTGCACAGGGGAATTTTTCACCGGTCAAGCGCTGGTTGAATGAAAAAATTCATCAACATGGCAAACGCTATACACCTGAGGAGCTGGTTCGGAATGTCACCGGAGAGGGACTGAATCCCGATCGTTTTATCGGTTATTTGAAAGCGAAATACGGTGAAATTTATTCGCTGACGCTATAGCGCTTTTATCGACCGCGAGTTGGCTTGTTGTTTGCGGGATTGATTGTTCTCAAGCCATTTTTTGACCCGATTCGCATCGCCGATGCGTGTGTTTTTCCCCCAGGAATTGAGCAGTACGATGACCACCGGCTGGCCGGAAATATTGGCCTGCATGACGAGACAGCGGCCGGCTTCATTGAGATAGCCGGTTTTGGAAACATCGATTTCCCAGCCTTGATTTCTAACCAGGCTGTTGGAGTTGACATATTGCAATTGACCGCGCTTATCGACCGCAGCGACGGAGTGTTGCGAAGTGGTGGAGAAATCGCGGATGACGGTATAGTTATTGGCCGCAGCGACAAGTTTGGCGAGATCGCGGGCTGTCGATACATTATTACTGCTCAATCCGGTGGGTTCAACGAAACGTGTGTTGGACATGCCGATTTGCTGCGCTTTGATGTTCATGGCATTCACAAATGCTTCAATCCCATCGGGATAGGTACGCCCAAGCGCGGCAGCCGCTCGATTTTCCGAGGACATCAGTGCCAATCGCAATAATTCGTGGCGAGGATAACTGCTGCCCACACGCAATCGCGATGCCGTGTGCTTTAGTTTGTCGACATCGGCGTTTTCGATGGAAATGATGTCGTTTGGTGATAGACGTGCATCCAGTGTGACTATCGCGGTCATTAGCTTGGTGATCGACGCGATGGGAGCGATTTGATCGGCGTTCTTATCGTAAATCACATGTTCATCCTGCACATTAAAGACCAGTGCGGATTGGGATTTGAGATCCAAGTGATTTCTTTGTGCAACGGCGTGATGCGTGCAGAAAAAGAGTGCGCAAACAAGAAACAGAATCCGTTTCATTCTTTTTTTATTTCTCCAAACCAGCAGAAATTGCGAACAATTTTATTGTAATAACGGAATTCGCGGGTTTAATAGTTTTGTACGATGAATCGGCAATTTGCTCATTGCGAGTCTATAATAAGCCAGGTCAAGCCAACAGATAATCAACCAGCTTCCCGATCTGCAATGCGAATACGGAAGCGCAATCGATAATTCGTCGAACTTGACCTACTTATTCAGTATGCAATACAGCAATTGCATTGAATGGACTGCTTGGATTCTTTATTATTTGCCGAAATTAGGCTGTTTGATTTTGGCTGGGCAAGTAATCATTTCGCCATCGGTGCGGTCTCTAATCTTTTCGCCGTCTTTTTTGCCTTCGCATGACATTTTATTCAGAATGTCTTGAGCGGACATTGGAGGCATTTTGGATTCTTTGTTTCCGCTCGCCATAACAGCGGAGCTACCCAATAGAAAAGCAGATGCGATAACAGCGATAAGTAATTTGTTCATTTTTCACTCCTATATAAATTTTTGAAGGAAGCCAATTTTAATTTATTGTGCCTGACTTTCCAACCATGAATTTAACACAATAACAATTATGCTGACCACCTCTTTTTCCAAATTTTATTCGTCGAATAAGCGAAATTGGGGGAATGTTTATCCGAGCAGAAAGATAATTTTGGCGCTTTAATGCGAGTATTTGTTATTGTTTTGTTCTTAAAATCATATAATTAACGCGGCGGATACATGCCTTCCTTCTTCCACCAGGATATTATAAGTGCGGCAACAGGCTTGGGTATTCATGATTTCAACTCCAGTGCCCATTTTCATGATCTGACGCAATAGCGATTGATTTGGAAACAGATGCGCGGTGCCGGTACCGAGGATGATGATTTCCGGAGCATGGCCTACCAGCGCGTCGAAATGCTGAATTTCCAGTTGCGCAACGGTTGTGACCGGCCAATCGGTTATCAGGCGATCCGGTAAAACGATCAGGCTTTTTTCATGACGAATATGATTGATCGTGACATACCCTTCTCCATAGCCTGTGAAGATATTCTGATGCGCAAAATTTGCCGGGTGCAGTTTCAAAGGATTTTCCGTCGCTCGTTATGAAAGCTTGAATTGCGATTATGTATCATTTGGTGGAAAAAACAACCGTGCGCATGACGATTCTTTGCCATGCATCAATCGGGTTTTTGAGTTTTTTCGGTGAGTTTGGATGCGACGAAATGGACGAGCGTGTCCAGTGTCGCAAAAGTCTTGGCACTGATCTCGTCATCGTTGATGGAAATCGAGAATTCTTTTTCTAACGTTAAAATGATCGTAACCACGGCAACCGAATCCAATTCGGGGATGTTGCCGAGTAATGGCGTGTTCGATTCAATCGTTTGCACGCGATCCCCCAATTCCAATGTGTTTGATAAAATTTCTTTAATTCGGGAAGTAATACGATCTACGGTAGTCACAGTAAAAAACGATTTGGTTATAATGGGTTGTATTATAAGGCTGAATGCGGGTAATTGGGGTCGGCTTATATGGAATTGTAGCAAGTGTTCCAAGAGCTTGAGTTGTCAGGGTTGTATCTCGACAATTGAATTGTTGCGCGCCAATCCGCTGATGATTTTCCCCGATTTGTTGCGCACTTGCACGACCTGTCCTTCGGCTGCGTCGGTCAATGCTTTGCCTTCGGATCGAATATTGAAACCCCTTCCTTGAACGACTAAATTAACCATTTGTCCTCGTAGAATAACATAAGGCGCGCGCAGCATTTGCGGACGTAGCGGTTGCCCTGCGGTAAGATTGGTGGCCGCGATTTTGCCGATCACTTGGTTCGGGTCGGTGAATATGCTATCCGGCGTTTGTGTCAGATTGATATTTTGCAATGCGATGTCTTCATGCGTAATTGTTTGTCCGCGTGTAACAGAACGGGTAACGTGCAATATGTCCGCCATTACGTTGACTTCCGCTTGCACATAAATGGTCCATGTCGCCGCTTCGCTTTCGCAGCGTACGCCGACCGAGGTTCTTCCCCAAAAACGGCTTCCTTGGGGAGCGAACGGTTCTAATCGCGGACATTTCGCCAATTTGAGCTGATTGTCGATTTGGCCGACATTGACAATGACCTGCCCCGGCAAATTGGCGGCATTGTTGTAGAGAAAAACTTCAACGGCATTTTTTATCAGTGCTATTTCCTGGTGAGCATGGTCATTTTTTTGCTGCGCGAATGCCCTGACAAGCGTGAAAAGAGAAAGTGTCAGCCAATAAGCGGTAAATTTCATGCAGCGCATCGTTATTGTTTGCATCATCCTTTTTTGCCGCCTTCGGCAATTATTGCCGCTTTGTTTGTCCTGTTAAGTTTTGGATAAATAACCATATTCAAGTTTATTCTTTAAAAATAGCACCTATTTCATGTCGTTATCGGGAATTGGCCGATTGATTGATGCATTTATTATAGCTGGCATGCTAAATGCTAAATGCTAATGTGTAAGAAATCTCAGGGTTGTTTACAGAGAGGTTGATTAAAATAAGCGTTGAGTATTTCATAAGGAGTAGCATTATTCAAACCCTTATGAGGTTTGACGGTATTGTAGAAGTTAAT
>JALRCN010000103.1 GCA_023257295.1 Nitrosomonas sp.
AGAATCGTCGTGCCCGTGATAGCAGCCCTCGAATTTGATTATTTTGCTGCGGCCAGTAAATCCTCGCGCCAAACGTATGGCACTCATACCGGCTTCGGTGCCGGAGCTGACCAAGCGAACTTGTTCGATCGATGGAAGCAATTGGCAAATCAGCTTAGCAATTTCCAATTCGGCTTCGGTTGGGGCGCCAAAAGTCAGGCCATTTTGTGCTGTCGCTTGAACCGAGTTAATGACTTCCGGATGGGCATGCCCAAGAATGAGAGGTCCCCAGGAGCCGACATAGTCGATATACGACTTGCCATCGGCGTCCCAAAAATACGCACCTTGTCCACGTTGAAAAAATACGGGGGTGCCGCCGACCGATTTGAAAGCGCGTACCGGAGAATTGACGCCGCCGGGAATATATTGTTGGGATTGTTCAAATAATTGTTGATTGCGTGAAGTCATTTGGCTACTCATAAGAAATAAAAAAATGTGCGATAAATACTCTAGATCATTTTAGGAAATAATTGTGCAAATTGCGCTGCTTTTGCTTTGGTCTGCCCATTCGCAAACAAATCGCTGCAAACGGCAATTGCATCGCATCCGCTTTGAATTACCGGCGATGCGTTGTGCAATTGAATGCCGCCAATGCCAACGATGGAAATCTTGATTTGCTTGCGAGCGTGCTGAACGAGATCAATCGAAACCGGCACGGTATTCGATTTGGTTATCGATGGAAAGAAAGCGCCAAATGCAACATAATTCGCACCTTGTCTCTCAGCGTGAAGCGCTAAATCCAAATCGTTATAACAAGAAGCGCCGAGGATTTTATGACTGCCTAAATGTTTTCTGGCGTCGGCAATGTCGCCATCGTCGCGGCCAACGTGCAATCCATCGGCATCGATTTCCAATGCCAGATCAATATAATCGTTGATGATCAAAGGAATATGATGCTGCTTGCACAATTGCAGCAAGAGAGTTGCCTGGCTTCTTTGCAAATACCGATCTGCGGATTTATTGCGATATTGAACGGCCTGTACGCCGCCTTCCAACGCCTGCCGCGTTTTGTCGACGAGCTCATCGGTATTTATCGTCTCAGGAGTAATCGCATACAATCCTTTAATTTTCAGGGCTCTCAAGATTGCGAATTTCCTTTGCATCGGTGCCGTCTTCGTCTTCGTCGAATTTTGCCCAATAGAGTCGATTGGGAATATGCTGTCCCATTCCGGGACGGAACCCGGCTTGTAATGTTTGCCAGGTATAATCCTGCGCCTCAATGACACTGTCGCTGACGGGCAATCCGTTGGCCAGACAAGCGGCAATCGCCGATGCCAAAGTGCAACCCGAGCCATGATAAGTATGCTCAAGGCGCTGCCAGTGGTCCGAACGCACAATGCCTTCGGTTGAAAACAACGTATTGGTAACTTGCACGGTATTTTCATGCGTGCCCGTTATCAGCACATATTCGCATCCCATATCGAGCAACCGTTGCGCGCAAAGATTTAAATCCAATTTGGTTTTGCTGGAGTCGTTTTCTTGTAATACAAGATGACGGGCTTCTAAGCTGTTGGGTGTCAGAATGGTCACTTGCGGCAGCAGCAATTCTCGCATCGCATCGATCATCTCTTCATTCGCCAGTTCGTCTCCGCGCCCGGAAGTTAAAATCGGGTCTAATACCAAAGGGATATGCGGATAATCGGAAATAATTTCTGCAATTGCAGCAATGATTTCAACGCTGCCGAGCAATCCGATTTTGAAAGCATGTACCGGCATGTCCTCTAATACCATTCGCGCTTGATCTTCAACCCAATCCGGATCCAGCGGAAAAATGCTCTCGACACCGGTGGTGTCTTGCACCGTAATGGCCGTGATAACGGATAAAGGGTGACAACCCAGGCTTGCAATCGTCAACAGATCGGCCTGAAGTCCGGCCCCTCCGGTAGGGTCGTTTGCTGCAAAAGAAAGTACGATGGGGGGTGGCTGTAACATGCATTAATACCGTAAAATGTCATTTTAACCTAAAAGGGAATTGCTATCTATCATGCCTACGGAAGAGAATCGCGAGTACAGTCGATATATGTGTTTAATTTGCGGCTACATTTATGATGAGGCGCTAGGATCTCCGGAGGAAGGTATTGCGCCGGGTACTCGATGGGAAGATGTGCCGATCAATTGGACTTGCCCCGAATGCGGTGCGCGGAAAGAAGATTTTGAAATGGTAAAGATCTAATGCGCATTTTGCATACCATGTTGCGCGTCGGCGATTTGGAAAAATCTCTGACGTTTTATACGCAAGTTTTAGGGATGAAATTATTGCGCCGGAAAGATTATCCCGACGGCTGCTTTACCCTTGCTTTCGTAGGCTATCAAGACGAAGCCGACGGCGCTGTCCTAGAATTGACCCATAATTGGGATACCTCGTCGTATAACCTGGGCGAAGGCTACGGCCACATTGCCATTGAAGTGGACAACGCCTATACAGCATGCGAAAACACCAAAAAACTCGGCGGCAAAGTAACTCGCGAAGCGGGGCCGATGAAACACGGCACTACGGTAATCGCGTTCGTTGAAGATCCGGATGGCTACAAAATTGAATTCATTCAGAGAAAGTAAAAAAAGGAAATTGACCTGCTCGGTCTGATAATTGCGCAATTAGATCTGTGCTAGATAATGTAGTCATGAGATTCCAATCACAAAGAGTGAAGTCCTGATCTGAACGGCGGCAAGAAAGAATGCGGCATTCTTAGCGCATCGCGTGGTGATACTGCGCTATCTTTTGGGATGTAGGAAAGCGTTTCCAACAAGGTGTCGAGGTGTGTCTTAGATTTTGTGTAAATGGTGGTTAATAATGCTGAGGCATGATGCGTCGTATTTCAGGGGGATCGTTGTTGAAGAAACACTGAAGAATTAGTAATAAAAAAGGCAATCGAATGATTGCCTTTTGAGTGGTATATGAATTGTACTGGTTTTTACAATGCGGCTAGGAAGGATACAAGATCAGCTTTCTCGCTTTCGTTCAATCCGATATTGAAACGTTCATTGTAAAAATTGACAACAGCATTTAAATCCGCTGCGGAGCCATCGTGAAAATACGGTGGACGTGAGGCGACTGATCGTAAAATCGGTCCTTTAAAGCGGCCAATGTCTTTCCATTTTCCGGTTATCAGCGCTCGACCGGGGTCTGTGGTTTTAATGATCTCATTGGTGGTTTTATTTTGTAAAGTGTAAAGTGGCATGTCGGGAGTACGACGAGATTCGTCGGCAATACCGATGTCGAGTGGCATTGGTGTGGAGTGATTGCCAGAATTAGGGGTGTTGTGACAGGTCGTGCATGTACCAGGAAGTACGGGGACATTCAGATCGTCGTTAATGCCTTTTACGCCGCTGATTATAATCTGTTTGGTGTTAAATAATGCTTGGCCGCGAGCGATAGCTGCGCGTGCATTTTTTGCACTATCGGCTGATTTGTTGGTTTTGAATTTATACCAACTATCGTATAGAGACATTACAACTGGATTGAAAGGCTTGTTCGTTTGATAATCACCAACCAGCGTATCGTTGATGCCAAAATAATAATTCTGATGATTTAATTCCTTAGGACCGCCAAGCGCTCCAGATGCTGCCAAATTGCCGGCATTGTTATCATGGATTTGAGCAGTAAATAATCCAGATTCAAAAGCTACAATTTCCGCACGTTGCTCTTCTGTCAAGTCTTGTAATGCTTCGGCATGACCTAAAGTGGCATGATTCGCTTGAGTGGATAAATCAAAAGAGACGGGAGAAAAACATAGTGTTGTGCCTTGAATACAATCAGTTGATCCCGGCAGTAGTGTGGTTTCTCGTCCATCCCACATTACTGCGCTCAGAAATTTTAGGTTAGTTGTAGGCATTGGTCTACGGAATAGAGACAATTCTGTTTCACTTGCAAAGCCGTAAGGATCATCTGCTTCGATTAAAGTAAACTCGGCATCGACTGGAATACCAATACCTACTCTGATGTTTGCTTTCTCAAGAAGCATACTATAGGCTTCGCGCCGTTTTTCAGTCGTAGTTACATCAGAGAGAGGAGAGTTTGCGCCATCGACTAATCGAAATAATGGATCTAAGCCATCAGTTGCTTCGAATGTTTTTTTACACCAGCCGGTGTAATTGTCCATCCTTGATCAGGAGCATGGCAAGAAGCGCAAGTGCGTCCATTGGTTCCAAAGCTTTTAAAAAATGGATTATTAAGATCGATGAAACCGGCGGTGCTATAAGTTGCATCCTTTCCATGTGCATTGGTAGAGGCAAACATATTAGGCAGCTTGTCATGCTGTGAATCTTGAGCAACTGCTGGGATGGGGGATATCGTAAGAATTGCTGTTATTATTGTTCTAAGGTTCAGAATGTGATTTTTCATAATTATCATCAAAATTATTAAATGTTAATAAGTGTTATAGCTGTTGCTCATAATAAGGAGCGTCGGCATTGTATTTAAGCGATAACGTTACGTGCTTAAAAAATGGAAACTGATGTGATAAATGTCACAAGAGAGTGCAAATGCAGGTGTGGGTGTGCAAGTTTCTTACGGAATGATTGGTGGTGCAGCAGCGATCTGATAATTCATTACTTGCGTGCGAAAGCATAACGCAACATTATTCCTCATCGTATGAAGTTTTTGAATAAACAATTATGACTACAATCGGTTTCATCGGTCTCGGCATCATGGGCAAGTCCATGGCCGGGCATTTGATCAACGGCGGGCACCGCTTGTTGCTGCATTCGCGTAGTGGCGTGCCGGAGGATTTGATCGCATTAGGTGGCAGCACTGCATCTTCGTCCGAGGAAGTGGCGCAGCAGGCGGACATCATCATCACCATGCTGCCAGATACGTCGGATGTGGAAAAAGTACTGTTTGGCGACAACGGCATTGTCAGCGGTTTGCAAGCTTCGACGGGTGGGCGCAAAGTTGTCATCGACATGAGTTCGATTTCGCCATTGGCGACGCGTGAATTTGCTGCGCGACTGGATACACTCGGGCATGATTACGCTGATGCGCCGGTGTCGGGCGGCGATATCGGTGCACGAGATGCTACATTGACGATCATGGTCGGTGCCAGCCAGGTGGTGTTTGACCGCATTCAACCGGTACTTACAGTGATGGGAAAAAGTGTGGCGCGTATCGGTAATGTTGGCGCTGGACAAGTGTGCAAAGTTGCCAATCAGATCGTGGTGTCGTCGGCGATCGAGGCAGTGGCGGAGGCATTGCTGTTCGCGTCCAAGGCCGGTGTCGATCCGACGAAAGTGAGGCAAGCATTGCTCGGCGGATTTGCTGCGTCAAAAGCGTTGGAAGTGCATGGACAGCGCATGATCGAGCGGCGTTTCGAGCCGGGATTTCGCATCGAGCTGCATCATAAAGATTTGAATATCGCGTTACAAAGTGCTGCCGAATTGGGCGTGAGCCTACCGAACACGGCAACGGTGCGCGAATTGTTTTCCGCCTGTCTCGCGCACGGCGGCGCAACATGGGATAATTCGGCCATTGTCAAAATGCTGGAAAAACTCGCCAATCACGAAATCCAAAAACACCAAGAGTAACTCATGTCTGTGCAATCGCTAGTAACTCGCTTGCGGACTTTCTTGCCACCCGAATCGGTCTTATTCGAGGCGGAAGATTTGCGTCCGTATGAATGCGACGGTTTGTCGGCTTACCGGCAATTGCCGCTGGTAGTGGTGCTGCCGCGCAATGAAGATCAAATCGCGCAAATTTTGGCACTTTGCCACGAAACGCAAACGCCACTGGTGGCGCGCGGCGCGGGAACCGGTTTGTCGGGCGGTGCATTGCCGCATGCGCAAGGCGTGTTGATGTCGTTGGGAAAATTGAAACAGATCATTGAGATCGATCCATTGGCGCGCACTGCGTGTGTTCAGCCGGGCGTCAGGAATCTGGCGATCAGCGAAGCGGCAAAACCGTATGGTTTGCATTATGCGCCAGATCCATCGTCGCAAATTGCGTGTTCGATCGGCGGCAATGTAGCGGAAAATTCGGGCGGCGTACACTGCCTGAAATACGGATTGACGGTGCATAACATCATGAAATTGCGCGTATTGACCATCGCGGGAGAATTGCTGGAAATCGGCGGCGAAAGCTTGGACAGTGCTGGCTTCGATTTACTGGCATTGATGACTGGCAGCGAAGGTATGTTGGGGATTGTCACCGAAGTGACAGTTAAGCTGATTCCAATTCCCGAGAAGGCGCAATTAGTGATGGCATCGTTTGACGATGTGCAAAAAGCGGGCAATGCGGTGGCTAACGTGATCGGCGCGGGCATTATCCCGGCGGGTATGGAGATGATGGATAAAATCACCATACACGCGGTGGAGGAGTTTTTACACGCCGGTTACGATTTGAATGCGGAAGCGATTCTGTTGTGCGAATCCGATGGCGCTGCGGAAGAGGTGGTCGACGAAATTGCGCGCATTCATGCCATCATGCAGCAAAGCGGTGCGATCAACATCAGCACATCGCAAACGGAAGCCGAACGGCTTAGTTTTTGGGCCGGACGAAAGGCGGCTTTTCCAGCGGCTGGCAGGGTTTCGCCGGATTATTACTGCATGGACGGCACCATTCCGCGCAAGCATTTGGCCGACGTATTGCAGGGTATCGAGTACTTGTCGCAACAATATGGATTGCGTTGCATGAATGTGTTTCACGCCGGAGATGGCAATCTGCATCCGTTGATTTTGTACGATGCCAATCAACCGGGCGAACTGGAAAAGGCAGAGGAATTCGGTGGGAAAATCCTGGAAATGTGCATTCGTGTAGGTGGGACGATCACCGGCGAGCATGGCGTCGGTATGGAAAAAATCAATCAAATGTGCACGCAATTCAGAACCGGCGAACTGGAAATGTTTCACGCAATTAAAGCGGCATTCGATCCGCAAGGACTGCTCAACCCCGGCAAAGCTGTGCCGACGTTACATCGCTGTGCCGAATTGGGTGCAATGCACGTGCATCGCGGTGAAGAAAAATTTACCGATTTGCCGCGATTTTAAGCACCATGCAGGTTATCCTCGATCAATTCAAAGCAACTGTCGCAAAAGCGTATGCGCAAAAGACGCCCCTGCAAATCGGCGGGGGGGGCACCAAGCATTTTTACGGCAATGCGGTTCCGCAAACGCACATGTTGCTGGATACTCGGCCTTATCACGGCATTGTTGCGTACGAGCCAACCGAATTGGTTATCACCGCGCGAGCCGGTACGCAGTTGGCGGATGTGCAGGCGTTGCTGGATCGGCACGGCCAAATGCTGGCGTTTGAGCCACCCTTTTTCGGCGAATCCGCAACTTTGGGTGGCTGCATTGCTGCGGGTTTGTCCGGGCCGCGTCGTGCCGCAGCGGGAGCGGTGCGCGATTTTGTGTTGGGTGTGCGGTTATTGAGCGGTAAAGCGGAAGATTTGAGTTTCGGCGGTCAGGTGATGAAAAACGTCGCCGGTTTTGATGTGTCGCGCTTGATGGCGGGTGCAATGGGCACGCTGGGTTTATTGCTGGAAATATCGCTTAAAGTATTGCCCAAGCCGCCGGTCGATTTGACGTTGCGCATGGCGATGGATCAGGCATCCGCAATTGAAGTCATGAATCGGTGGGCCGGTAGGCCGTTGCCGATTTCGGCGACTTGCTTCACCGACGGCATGTTGACGATTCGCTTATCCGGCGCCGAATCCGCAGTGAAGGCGGCGCACGTCAAGTTGGGCGGAGAAGAATTGGATGACGGAGCGGCTTTTTGGCAATCGATTCGAGAACAGACACACGATTTTTTTCAATCGCCCCAACCGTTGTGGCGCTTGGCGGTTAAATCGGCCAATGCACCGATGTCATTGCCGGGTAACGTATTAATCGAATGGCAGGGTGGATTGCGCTGGTTGTCATGCGACGATCCCGAAGCAGTCGAACGCATTCGAAAATCGGCCAAAGAGGCCGGAGGGCACGCAACGCTGTTTCGTCGTAACGGGCTGGCGACAGCGGTATTTCATCCGTTGGATGGCAATATGATGCGGATTCACCGCGTATTGAAAGAAAAATTTGATCCGGCGGGTATTTTGAATCCCGGCCGGTTATATCCCGAATTTTGACATGCAAACCAAACTGACCGATTTAATTAAAAATTCACCGCAAGGGCAGGAAGCGGATGCTATTTTGCGCAGTTGCGTACATTGCGGTTTTTGCTTAGCGACATGCCCGACGTATCAAATTTTGGGCGATGAGCTGGATAGTCCGCGCGGACGAATTTATTTGATCAAGCAAATGATGGAGGGGCAACCGGTTACGCAAAAAACTCAATTGCATCTCGACCGTTGCCTGACTTGCCGTGCATGCGAAACGACATGCCCGTCGGGCGTTCGCTATGGGGCTTTGGTAGATATCGGACGCAATTTGGTTGAGCAGCAAATCAAGCGCGATGCGAAAACAAGTGCAATGCGTTATACCTTGCGCAAGTTGCTGCCGAAGCAGGCGATTTTCGATGCGGTATTGAAAGCAGGGCAAATGATCCGTCCTTTTTTGCCTGAAAGTCTGAAACGATCGATTCCACCGCAAGCGAAAACTGCCGGAACGTGGCCGCAAGCGAGGCATGCGCGCAAAATGCTGGTTCTCGACGGTTGCGTGCAGCCAATCTTGGCTCCCGGTATCAATGCGGCAACGGCGCGTGTGCTGGATCGGCTCGGCATTTCGTTAATTACGGCGCCTAACGCCGGTTGTTGCGGTGCGGTCGCTTTTCATTTAAACGCGCAAGCCGAAGGACTGGATTATATGCGGCATAACATTGATGCCTGGTGGCCGTTTGTGGATCGAAAAGAAGTTGAAGCCATTATAATGACGGCAAGCGGTTGCGGCGTGACGGTCAAGGAGTATGGGCATCTGCTACAACATGATCGCGCGTATGCGGAAAAGGCGCGGCACATCTCGGCCATAACTAAAGACATCAGTGAAATTGTGCGTATGGAATCAGCGCGCTTAGGACATCTATTGCAAACCGGATCCATTGCGCAGAAAACAAAACTGGCTTTTCATTCGCCGTGCACATTGCAGCACGGCATGAAAATTCGTGGCGCGGTGGAAGAAATTCTAATCGCCGGCGGTTTCGATTTGACGCATGTGCCGGATGCGCATTTGTGTTGCGGTTCGGCAGGCACCTATTCCATTCTGCAGCCGGAATTGTCGCAGCAATTGCTGAAGAATAAAGCGGCAGCACTTGAATCCGGTCACCCAGAGTTAATCGCAACGGCGAATATCGGTTGTCTGATGCATTTGAAAAATGGAACGCAGAAATCGGTTAAGCATTGGATTGAACTCATGGATGAACGCCTATCGGATAGAGCTTGAGGATTAAAATTTGCATTTCGATTAATCTTCGCAATATTTTGTTATACAATCCCCGGCTTAATTGTTTGGCAAAAAAACCGAGCATGCAAAGAATTTTTTAAGGATCAGGAAAACGGAGAAAATATGAAGTCAGTTTCAAAAAATAATTGGATTGCAAAATTAGGCGGCGTAGTTTTAGCATCATTTTTGGTGTTGCCGGTTCAAGCACAGCTAATGCTGGCGCATGAAGGTCATCATTCCGGCGGAGATTGCATAATAAAAACCGGTGAGTTTCACGTCAGTATGAGCATCTATGAAGCGATGGAAGGCGGTATTCCTCCAATGCATGCGTATTGCGACAGCGTACCTAATACCGGCAAAGTCAGTTTGACCATCGAAATACCGCCACCGGCACGTCAAATGATGCTGGCTGTGCGCCTTGTTCAAGATGGTCATGCAGGGCATAGCGGCCATTCGGCTCCCGCCGTTGCCGAACCAAAAGCTGCCGCAGCGCCCGCCAATGAGCATGAAGGACACGACGGTCACGAAGGTATGGATCACGATGAACATGCAGGACACGGCGCTGCAGAGCCAGGTATCGCTTATATGCCTCCTGAAAAGCATAACTCGGGAATTATTGTGATGACGGCAAATTTACAAGAAAAAGGAAGCTATGTCGTTCAACTTGAGAAGCATGAGGATGGCAATGTAAGAACAGTCGTACGTATTCCTATTAGTGTAGGTAAAGGCGGTGGACACGGCAGCCATGGCGGCGGTGGCTTCGGCATGATGGAAGTTGTGCTGCTGTTAGCAGTTGCTGGTGGCGGAGCGGCTTTTTATTTCATGCGTCGCAAGAAAGAAGTTGCATAATTTAATTTCTTGACAGCACAGGAATGACTCAGTAGTCTACAAGTCGTTTTTACGATAAAAATAACACGGTAGTAACATTACATTAGAAAAAAGGAGGGAGAGATGAGAGGAAAGCCATGGTTAGTATTCTTAGCGTTGCTGGGGATGCTACTGATAGGGACGGTGCAAGCTGGGAACATACCGAGCGTACCGAACGAATTATA
>JALRCN010000121.1 GCA_023257295.1 Nitrosomonas sp.
TGCATTTGAAAGAAACCGAATTTCGTTTTAATCATCGTCGTGATAATCTTTATCTTGCCGTTCTCAAATTATTACGCCTAAACCCGCTTTAACTTCCTAAGACCCATTTTTAATTATACGCATGCCAAGTCCAGTCGTATGTGAAAAAAATCACGCACTTATTAAAATCAAGAAACATGAGGTCACGTTGGCAATAGTGGAGTCCAACGGGTTAAGCGACGAATAGTTTCTCATAATATTGCCGCATGAATGCAGCGGGTGGTAGGTAGCCTAATCGAGCCTGTTTCCGTTGCCGGCTGTAGAAGATCTCGATGTACCCGGTAATCTCCCGCAGCAAGGGGTCGGGTCTTGATATAATGAATTTAGGAGATCTGACCTTACGTTTCCACTTATTTGTTCGAAGACCCGTTGATCCACTATGGATATCGCCAGGGTCAGGTCGCGAATGACGATTTTATCTTCAGGATATGATCAGTTTTGCAGAGAAAGTGCTGGCTTATACGGAAGGACTGGATCACGCGGTGTTTGTGGCTTCGGGTTTGAATTACGATGCTACGGTGCGAAACCTCGAACTTATTGGAGAAGCCGCAACGCATATACCGATTGAAATACAAAAAACATACCGCGCAGTGCCTTGGCGGCAAGTAATAGCAACGCGCAACCGGCTTATCCACGGTTATCTCGGGATAGACAACGATACGCTATGGAGCATCATTAAAGACGATGTCCCGACCCTGATGATGCAACTGCACCATATCAGCAACCGTTTGGAATAATCGGGCGGCTATTCAAACTGATTCTCGAGTACCGTCCAATGCAGCGGATCGCTTGCGCAGCCAATTATTCAGCATTTCCCTAGGTAATTTCCAAATGTGCGATCCCGGAACTGAGATCGTGCGATTTGGCTTCGGCGCCATCCAGTTTTATTTTCAGCCGCAGTTCGTTCATTGAGTCCGCGTTGCGCAACGCATCTTCGTAGCTGATTTTTCCGGCTTCATACAGCTCGAATAGCGCCATATCGAAGGTTTGCATGCCCAATTCTTTGGATTTCTTCATGATTTCCTTGATTTCGTGGACATGGCCTTTAAAAACCAAATCGGAGATCAGCGGTGAATTGAGCATGACCTCGATCGCCGCAACCCGGCCTTTGCTGTCTTTGGCCGGAATCAGCCGTTGCGCCACGAAAGCGCGTAAATTCAGCGACAAATCCATCAGCAACTGCACCCTGCGTTCTTCTGGAAAGAAATTGATAATACGGTCCAGTGCTTGGTTAGCGCTGTTGGCGTGCAGCGTGCCCATGCACAGATGACCGGTTTCGGCAAAGGCAATGGCGTGTTCCATGGTTTCGCGGTCGCGGATCTCGCCGATCAGAATCACATCGGGCGCTTGCCGCAATGTGTTTTTCAGCGCCGCTTCCCAGGATTCGGTATCGACGCCGACTTCGCGCTGCGTGATGACGCAATTGATATGTTCATGCACGTATTCCACTGGGTCTTCGATGGTGATGATGTGACCGTGGCTGTTTTTGTTGCGATGCCCGATCAGCGCCGCCATCGAGGTTGATTTTCCCGAACCGGTGCCGCCGACGAAAATAACCAAGCCGCGTTTGCTCATAACTACTTCCTTCAGCACTTGTGGCAGCCCCAGATCGTCGAATTCGGGAATTTTGGTGGTAATGGTGCGTAACACCATGCCCACGCGCTGCTGCTGGATAAATGTATTAACCCGGAAGCGCCCGAGTCCTGCCGGATTGATCGCAAAATTGCATTCCTTGGTGGCTTCGAATTCCGCCGCTTGCTTGTCGTTCATGATCGCTTTGGCGAGCATTTCGGTATGCTGCGGCGACAAGGATTGCTGCGATACCGGCGTCATTTTTCCGTCGATTTTCATCGCGGGCGGAAAACCGGCGGTGATAAACAAATCGGATGCTTTTTTGCTGAGCATCAAGCGCAACAGGTCCGACATGAATTTCGCTGCTTGTTCTTTATCCATCATCCGCTCCCAATCGGTTCTCCAGTTAAATCTTGAAGTTATCTTTGTTCATAGCGTAAGCCCGGGCTTCGGCCATCGAAACCATGTTGCGTTTTACCAGATCGGTCAAATTCTGATCCAACGTCTGCATGCCGACACTCTGGCCGGTCTGAATCGCGGAATACATTTGCGCCACCTTGCCTTCCCGGATCAAATTGCGGATCGCCGGTGTGCCGATCATGATTTCGTGGGCGGCAACGCGGCCTTTGCCGTCTTTGGTCTTCAACAATGCCTGCGATATCACCGCTCGCAGCGACTCGGATAGCATCGAACGGATCATTTCCTTTTCTTCTGCGGGAAAAACATCGATCACCCGATCGATCGTCTTGGCGGCCGAACTCGTATGCAACGTGCCGAAAACCAAGTGACCCGTTTCCGCAGCGGTCATGGCGAGACGAATCGTCTCCAGGTCGCGCAACTCGCCGACCAGGATGATGTCCGGATCTTCCCGCAGCGCCGAGCGCAAAGCATTCGAAAAGCTGTGGGTATCTCGCCCGACCTCCCGCTGATTGATCAAGCATTTTTTACTCTCATGCACAAATTCGATGGGGTCTTCCAAAGTCAGGATATGGCCGTATTCATTTTCGTTGATGTCGTTGATCATCGCCGCCAGCGTGGTCGATTTTCCCGAACCGGTCGGCCCTGTCACCAACACGACGCCGCGCGGTTGTTTGGCGATTTCCGCGAAAATTTTCGGCGCTTTAATATCCTCCAAGCTCAGAACCTTCGACGGAATCGTGCGCATTACCGATGCGGCACCGCGCTGCGTATTGAATGCATTGACGCGAAATCGCGCCAGATTCGGAACGGCAAAGGAAAAATCGCATTCCAGATGCTCTTCATAAAATTTGCGCTGGCCATCGTTCATGATGTCATACACCATCGCATGGACTTCTTTGTGTTCCATTTCCGGCAAATTGATGCGCCGGATATCGCCATGCACCCGGATCATCGGCGGCATGCCCGCCGACAAATGCAAATCCGATGCGTTATTCTTAACCACGAATGCGAGCAGCTCTACGATGTTCATGCGATATCCCTTCCTGGCGGGCAAAAATACGAAATGTTGAATGCGTACTGATCGGTCCGGGCAAATTTGTCCGAACTCTGTCGTCAACGGAATGAATGGGTAAAAATTGAGCAGGCGCTGCTTATGCGAACGATCGCGCCCGGGTTGTTATCTTATGGCGTTGTATACTTCGATAACTTGCAGTCTGGCGACAGTAACGACAGATTCGATGATTTCCGCCGTCAGTCCGAGGAAATCCCAAGTTTTGATCGCGCTTTCGGAGATTTTATCTTCGGCAGGCTGTTGCAGCTTATTGATACACGGCTGAATATAATTCGCGATATTTATCGCTGCGCTCAATGTGCTGGCATCGTACTGATATTCTTTTTCTTTCATTGGATCAAACTGATTCTCAACCACTTTCCAAATATCCGGCGGCAATTTCCATTGCTTGAGAAGCTCGGCGCCCAATTGCGCATGGGTAAAGCCGAAAATATTGCGTTCGGCTTGCGCCACCGCATCCTCGCTTTGATGGAAATGCCCCAATACTTCCGCAGATTCTTTGGGATATTGGCTGAACAAAATCAATCGCCCGACACCGTGCAGCAATCCCGCACTGAAGAAACGCTCTCTGCTGTTGACATTTGTCGTCAATAGCCGCGCCGTCACGCCGCAGGTAATACTGTGATTCCAAAAGATGTCCATATCCACTAATTCGGCCGGAATGCCTTTGAACGTCGAGGTAACCGAAGCGGCGATAACCAAATTGCGCAATTCTTTGTGCCCGACGATGGAAATCGCTTTCGGCACGGTTGCCACCTTGCCTGAAAAACCGAAATAACTGCTGTTGGCAAACTTCAGCAATTTTGCTGTCAACGCCGGATCACTCGAAATAACTTGTTCCAATTCGATGCTGGATGCGTTACCCGAATCAATCAATTCGTTTACTCGAGAAACCGCTTCGGGTAAAGAAAAAATCGAACTGACATTTGCCGCTATTGCACTTGGATCCAATGTAATCCCCAGTTAACCATATTCGACTCGATTATAAACACCATAACCATCAGCAATCTCCCCTGTGTAGGCGACCTGTTAATCTGGCAAACTCCAGGGCAATGAATCAGCGTTTCCTTAGTTACCGGAAATAAGCGACTGATATTTAGCTTTTAACTGTTCTTTTGTTTCAATATGGCCGGGATCCGTTTTGATGCAATCGACCGGGCAAACCTCTACGCATTGCGGTTCGTTGTAGTGACCGACGCATTCCGTACAAAGACCCGGATTGATCAGATAGATTTCCTCGCCTTGCGAAATAGCGCCGTTCGGGCATTCAGGTTCGCAAACATCGCAATTGATACATTCGTCGGTGATAATGAGTGCCATGGAATTCGATTTTTAAGACGGGTTAATTATTTTCTCGTGTAATCTTTGCGCAACCAGCGGGTGCACGAACGCATCCGCATTGCCGCCCAGTATGGCGATCTCACGCACGATGGTCGCGGAAACAAACATATATTGTTCCGAAGGCGTCATGAATAACGTCTCCACATCCGGATACATGCCGCGATTCATGCCCGCCATCTGAAATTCATATTCGAAATCCGAAGCTGCGCGCAAACCTCGCAAAATGATCCGCGCCTGCTGCTGTTGCAAAAAATTCATCAGCAAACCGGAGAACGGCATAATTTTAACATTGGCACAGTCGGATAATACTTGCTGCGCCATGTCGACACGCTCTTCCAACGTAAAGAACGGCTTTTTGCTGCTGCTCACGGCAACCGCCACCACCACTTGATCGAACAAGCGCGATGCACGCCGCACCAGATCTTCGTGTCCGCGCGTAATAGGATCAAACGTTCCCGGATAGATTACTTTATTCATAAGATGCCAACTCTAAAAGCCGATAGTGTACCGCACCCGCTTTGGCCTGCCGCTTGATATGCCATGGCCGATCCGGAATCCAATCGTTTTGGGTTTCAATATAGATCAAGCCGCTTTTCTCAAGATGCGACGACAATAGCGGCAACAATTCAGGTAGCAAACCGAGCCGGAACGGAGGATCCAAAAAAATAACGTCAAACTTGCGCGTATCCGCACGAACGAAATTCAGGGCATTCATCATCGTCAATTCAACGTGCGCCGCTTGTAATTTATCTTTATTTTCCTGCAGCGCACGAAAAGCCCGGACATCGGATTCGACCATGACGGTATGCGCCGCGCCGCGCGATGCGGCTTCAAAACCCAAAGCACCGCTACCGGCAAACAAATCTAAGCAGCTCAGGCCGCTTAAGTCTTGCCTTAGCCAATTAAAAACAGTTTCACGAATCCGATCCGCAGTAGGCCGCAAATCGGGTATTTCCGGAAAAACCAGCAAGCGGCTGCGCCACTGTCCGCCGATGATGCGCACTTTTCCCCGGGTTAACGCCATGCACTCGCTTGTTGTCTATTCCATTGCGCCGACGACAACCGTGACCATGCCATCGGGTTGTATGCGCCGTTGAAAAGCTTGCCGGATCTGGTCGGTTGTCACTGCCTCGACAGCCGCCAGATAATCGGTCAAATAAGTCAGCGGCAACTGATAAAAACCGATCATGGCCAGAAAACTCAGGATCTTGCCGTTACTGTCGATGCGTAACGGAAACCCGCCGATGATATTTTGCTTGGCCGCTATCAATTCCGCTTCGGTCGGTCCATCCGCAACGAACTCTCTTAACACTTTTTGCGTCAACGCCAGCGCTTCCTCGGATTGTTCTTTTTTCGTCTGCAAGCCGATTTGAAACGGGCCTTGTTCTTTATACGGTGCAAAAAAACTATAAACGCTGTACGCCAGACCGCGTTGCTGTCGCACTTCTTCCATCAGCCGCGACACGAATCCGCCGCCGCCCAGGATGTGATTGCCCACCAACAGCGGGAAATAATCCGGATCGCTGCGGCGCAAGCCCGGATAGGCCAAGAGAATATGACTCTGCGTCGCCGGATGCGAAATCCGCCGAGTTTCCGCCGCGGGCAGGGAAACTGCTGGCAAATCGATTGTGCGATCTTCGGACGATAATTTTTGGGTCAGTGATTCGGCAATAGCTGCCGCTTCCGGTTTTGTGACATCGCCGATAATGGCGATGACCGCATTTTTAGCTACATAAAAAGTCCGGTAAAAATTAACTAAATCGTTGCGCTGCAGCGCATTCAACGTATCTATCTCTCCCGTTTCATTGAATCCGTAGCTATGGTTGCCGTACAACATTTTCATCAATGTGCGATCTGCGATGTAATCCGGCTTTGTATTCGATTCCTTGATGCCGGTCATCGCGCGCGCTTTTTCCCGCTGCACGACCTCTTGCGGAAATTCCGGCTGCTGCACGATGCGCGCAAAAACATCCAGCGCTTGTTTACGTTCGCGCTCGCTACTTAGGGTTCGCAAAGCAACGCCGGCACGATCCCGGTCGAAATGGCTTTTCAGTTGCGCTCCGACATCGGCCAGCGCGGTAGCAATTTGATCCTCGGTCATGCCACCAGCACCGAGACTCAGCAGCTGCTGGACAAGACTGGCTAACCCCGACTGACCGGCGGTATCGAGACCGCTGCCCGCAGCGAATTCGACGCTGACATCCAACATCGGCAAATCATGATTCTCGACGAAATAAACCCGGGCACCCGAAGATGTTTGCCAATGCGCTATCGGCGGCGAAGCCAATGCCCAGTGAGAATAAAAACCCATCCACAAGATGAGTATGAAACGCTTTAATTGCACCAAATCCCCTTGTCTTGTTGTCCGAAACGGTTACCCGCTATTACGCAATCCAGCGGTAACGCCATTGATAGTAAGATGAATCGAGCGCTTCACCTCTTCGCTATCTTCACCCGTACGGTATCGGCGCAACAACTCCACTTGCAAGTGATTGAGCGGATCGATATAAGGAGTTCGATTGCGGATACTGCGCGCTAACGTCGGATTGTCTTCCAGTAATTCGGTATGGCCGGTCACGGCGAACAACCATTTTTCGCTTCGGGCGCGTTCTTCCAAAATCCGCCCAAAAATTTGCGCTCGCAATGCGGTGTCTTCGACCAATTCCGCATACCTCGATGCAATGCCCATATCCGTTTTGGCCAAAACCATGTCTATATTCGACAGCAATGTTTGCATGAAAGGCCATTCCCGGTACATTTCCTGCAACAACGCCAATCCATTTTCCGGTTGGTCGTGCTGATTCACAAACGCTTCGACGGCATGACCGAATCCATACCAGCCCGGCAACATCATGCGGCTTAAGCTCCAACTGAATACCCAGGGAATGGCCCGTAAATCCTCGATAGAATCGGAATTTTTGCGCGACGGCGGCCGACTGCCGATATGTAATCCCGCCATTTCCCGGATAGGCGTCGATTCCAGAAAAAATTGCTTGAATCCCGGCGTTTCATAAACCAAATCCCGGTATGCTTTAAAAGAAGCCATTGCAAGCTTTTCCATCGCCGGATAATAGCGATCGGCATTGGCACCGACAGCGTCGTGGCTTAGCAACGTCGCCTCCATCGTGGCCGCCACCAGCGTTTCCAGATTACGCCGTCCGATTTCGGGTTCTGCGTATTTACTGCTGATAACCTCGCCTTGTTCGGTCACACGGATCTGGCCGTTCACACTGCCCGGCGGTTGCGCCAAAATACTTTGGTAGCTGGGTCCGCCGCCGCGTCCCACAGTACCACCGCGACCGTGAAACAGGCGCAACTCGATACGGTGCTTGGTAAAAACACGGGTGAGTTCGATTTCCGCCTTATATATCTCCCAGTTCGACGTGATAAATCCGCCATCTTTATTGCTATCGGAATAACCGAGCATCACCTCTTGCACATTGCCGCGAGCGTTCAGCAGCTTGCGGTAATACGGCAACGAAAACAGTCGATCCATAATCTCGCTGCAACTGCGTAAATCCGAAATGGTTTCAAACAACGGAATGATGTTGAGATGCAACTGTGGATCTTCTCCTGCTTGCAATAAACCAACCTGCTGCAACAGGAATGCCACTTCCAGCACATTGATAACACCCGTTGTCATGGAAATGATGTAATTTGTCATCGCAGCACGGCCAAAACGGCGATGAATCTCGGCAGCGCATTGCAAAATATGAAGCTCGGATTGCGCCAATTCGGAAAAATCGGCATATGAACCGAGTATCGGACGAGCTTGACCGATTTCTGCCAGCAACCAATCGATGCGCTGCTTTTCATCCAATTGCGTATAACCGCTGCGACCGGTACTGCGCTCGTATAGCTCGCCGACGACTTGCTCATGGATTTTGCTGTGTTGACGCATATCCAGCGGCGCCAAATGAAAACCGAACACGTCTACGGCGCGGCGGAGATTGCGTAAAACGCCGCGTGCGATCCAAGAGGATTTATGCTGTTCAAGCGAGTCGACGATGACACTTAGGTCATGCAAAAACTCATCGCTGCTGGTATAGGGTTCCCGAGAGTCCGACGGCGTATATTGCGTTACTTGGTGACCCAATTGATGCGCGGTTGCAACCAAGCGCGCGGCGATGCTGAGAAAAATCCGCCGGTACGGCTCGTCAGACCGGTTAGGAATATCCGGCGCGGTGGCGGCTAATTGCTTGACATCGTCGCTAATCTGTACCAATCGTTCGGTCAGACTCATGGAGCGGCCGATTTTAAGCACGGCATCGATGTAATAATCCAATGCCACCGACGATTGACGTTCCACAGCTTTCAGCATCACTTCATGCGTAACGAAAGGATTCCCATCGCGATCGCCACCGATCCAACTGCCGATACGCAGGAATGAAGTCACGGCGGGAATATCGACAACCAAACGGCGCTGCAGCAAATCTTCGATTTTTGCGTAAATATAGGGAATCTCGTTTAAGAAAGTGTAGCTGTAATAAGCCAATCCGTTTTCTATTTCATCGTATACCGATAAACGCGTTGGCCGCAACATGCGTGTTTGCCATAACAATTGTATCGTAGCGCGCAGATTTTCTTCGTTATGACGCTCTTCGTTCGGGGTAAGCTCGGTGCGTGCACGCTCCTTCAGCAGTCGCTCGATGGTTAATTGGCAATCCAATATGCTTCTGCGTTGCACTTCCGTCGGATGTGCCGTGAGAACCGGTGAAACGACGGCTTTTTTAAAAAACCCGGACAAAACCGCACGTTCGTTGCCTTTTGCCAGCACACGCTCCAGCGCCAATGTCACACTGCCCGCCTGCGGCGGCGATCCGGCGCGCAGATGCGCACGCCGCCGCCGGTTATGATGCACATCCTCCGCGATATTGGATAGCAATGAAAAATAACTGAACGCACGAACGACGGGCAGCGAATCCTTATCGCTCAATTGCTTGAGCATCGTATTCAATTTCTGTCGGGCTTTGGGATCTTGATCGCGGTGAAAGCGAATCGCGGTTTGGCGAATATTTTCGACTAATTCAAACGCGGCGTCGCCTTCCTGTTCCCGCAGCGTATCGCCCAACATGCGGCCCAAAAACCGTATATCTTCGCGTAGCGGCAAGTCTTTATCGTCTACGAAATTATTTTTCACACCACTGTTTTCTGAATCCGTAATACTCATTGCTTACCTATCCACGATTAAAATGAATCCAGCGCATCCCTGCGACGAGCCAAGTCCGTATCGACCATGCTAAAATGTTTAGCAGCGAAAGTTTTTGTAATTTTTTCATTTTATATTATTAATGCCCAATTCACTTTTATCTCCACAGAAAATCGTCATCGCTTCGCGGGAAAGCTTGCTCGCTATGTGGCAAGCCAAGCATATCCAGAAACGTTTGAGCGGATTATACCCGCAAACTGAAATCAGCATACTTGGCATGACAACGCGCGGCGACCAAATATTGGATCAGTCACTATCCAAAATCGGCGGCAAGGGATTGTTCATCAAAGAACTTGAACAAGCGCTGGAAGATGGCCGCGCCGATATTGCGGTGCATTCCATGAAAGACATGCCGATGAACGTGCCCGACGGATTCGCGCTGGCTGCTATCACAGAACGGGAAGACCCTCGCGATGCTTTCGTTTCCAATCGCTACCGCAGTTTGAATGAACTACCGGAAGGCAGTATCGTCGGCACCTCCAGCTTACGGCGCGAAAGCCAGTTGCGGGCGCAATTTCCACATCTTAAAGTGGAGCCTTTGCGCGGTAACGTACAAACCCGGCTGAGAAAGCTCGACGAAGGACAATACGCCGCGATCATTCTAGCGGCAGCCGGATTGAAACGGCTCGAATTGTCCGACCGCATTACCGCACTCTTGAGTCCCGAACAGAGCCTACCCGCAGTCGGTCAGGGCGCTCTGGGTATCGAATGCCGCTCCGATCGCATGGATCTTATTCAACTTATGCAACCGCTACATCATCAGGAAACCGCTTTTTGTGTCGAAGCGGAACGCGCCATGAGCCGCGTATTGGGCGGCAGTTGCCAAGTGCCGTTGGGCGCGTTTGCCGAAATCGCCAGCGGCACGCTGCAATTGCGTGGATTCGTTGCGCAGCCGGACGGCAAACGCATCGTCAGCGATGTGTTGAGAGGCGAACCGTCCGCTGGAATTGCAATGGGTCAGCAGTTGGCAGAAAAGCTCATCAAGCAAGGGGCCGATGAAATTCTTGCGACACTGGTCCCTGCCGAAGGCTGGAAATAGTATTGCCCGCAAACAAGCAACTTGCCGGTATTAATGTATTGGTCACGCGGCCAGCCCATCAGTCCGCTTTTCTTGCCGACGGTATCCGCGCATTGGGCGGTAATCCGATTTTGCTCCCAGTGCTTGAAATTACCGATATTGCCGACTTAAGCCCTGTCAGCAACCTCATAAGCCATCTGCACGAATTCGACTGGGCCGTGTTCGTCAGCCCCAATGCCGTTAACAAAGCATTGACACTGATCACCCAACAGCGCATTTTGCCGCCGCAGTTGAAAATTGCAGCCGTCGGCAAAGGAAGCGCGGATACATTGCGGCAGTATGGCATCAACGAGATACTCATCCCTGCAGAGCAATCGGATAGCGAAGGATTGCTGAAGTGCGAGGAATTGCAAAATATGACCGGTAAACGCGTGGTTATTTTCCGTGGCAACGGCGGTAGGCCGTTATTGGGTGACACGCTCAAAGCGCGCGGCGCACAGGTCGAGTACGCCGAATGTTATGTCCGCAAAATGCCCGAGATTGATACCGCGCCGTTATTAGCCGCATGGTCGCATGGCAAAATTCATGCCGTAATCATTACCAGCAGCGAGGGATTGCACAATTTATTTGACATAATAGGCAAGCTTGGCCAACAATTACTGAAATTTACACCCGTTTTTACAGTTCATGAACGTATTGCCCGAAACGCTCAAAATTTGGGATTGGAAAAAGTTATTAAAGCGACTCATACCGGAGATGAAGGCTTGCTTGAAAGTCTGCGGCGTTACTTTCCGGTTGCTAAATAATATGCAACAAAGCAACCCGAATGAAACCTAAGGAGGCGCTGCTCGGTTGCTTCGGCAATCGACAATCCATGGGTTAAACATTAACAATGATCGACTCTACTGCAATGAGGAGAATATATGAAAATGATATTTTGGCTATTGGCGCTATTTGCTGCTGCTGTAGCCGTTACACTGACTGCTAAAAATATAACCGGGCATGCATCGCTGTCGATGCCTCCCTATCAATTGGAATTGCCGCTCAATGAGTTTATCGTTGCGGCGCTTGCAGCTTTTCTTGTTTTCTATGTGCTCGTCCGTTTTATTTTAGGAGTTTTCGGCTACAGCAAAAAACACCGCCATAAGAAAATGGACGAAATGCTGCTATCAGGACTTAAGGCTTATTTCGAGGACGATTTTGCCAAAGCGCAAAAAAATGCAGCCGCTGCGCTCAATTTGGCCGATTCGTCAACAGCCAAGGCA
This sequence comes from Nitrosomonas sp., assembly GCA_023257295.1. Taxonomy (GTDB): domain Bacteria; phylum Pseudomonadota; class Gammaproteobacteria; order Burkholderiales; family Nitrosomonadaceae; genus Nitrosomonas. The sequence goes on from JALRCN010000121.1 coordinate 11,937, forward strand.
ATCAGTGCCGTTATTGCGGCACGATCGGCACAGAAGCTTGGCGATATCGGCTCGCGCGATCGATATATCAACACCGCAATCAGTCAGGCTCCCGATGAAAAATCATTGTGTCTGGCCGCCAAAACCGAGTTCCAATTAAGCCAGGGACAACATCAAGAAGCGCTTGCCAGCTTACAATCGCTATATACAGAGGGCGGATTGCAGTCATCCGCTGTTTTAAGGCTTGAGCTGCAAGCGCAGCAACAGGCAGGCCATTGGGACGCCGTCATCGAATTGGCCAAAATGCTGGAAAAACGCCCATCAATCGACAAAACCGAAATACGGCAACTGAAACATGCCGCGCAAATTGAAAATATCAAAGCCAAAGCAACCGATTTACAAACGTTGAATCGATACTGGCAACACATTCCGCCATCAGAAAAAATGGACAGCAAATTATGCGCAGCGGCTACGCGTGCCTACATCAGTCTGGACAATTGTGCGATGGCCAATCAAATCATTGAACAGAATATACCCTATACTTGGAACGACGAATTGATCGAGCTTTATTCGTCATGTTTGGGAAATCACGTCAGCCGTCAAATCGAATGTGCCGAAGTTTGGTTGAGGGCGCAACCCAATAATGCACAGTTGCTATTAACATTAGGCAGGCTTTGCACCTACTGCGAACTTTGGGGCAAAGCGCAAAATTATTTAGAAGCCAGCTTATCGGTTGCCCCAGGGCACAAAGCGCACTTTGCATTGGCGCAGTTGCATGAGAAATTGGGTAAACATGAGTTAGCCATGAATCATTACAACAAAGGCCTTGAGCTGACGCTACAGCATCTGAAATAGAAAAAATCGGCTCAAGAAACAGGGGGATTACTGGTAGACGGTGTGAATACATCGGAGAAAAAAGCATTCTTAGATAAGTGCTGGAAATTGATAAAGTCATGGTAAGCGGCTTTTACCATGACTGGCGCGCCGCAAGCGTAAACTTGGCATTTTTCCAAACTTTGAAAATCCTGCATTACCGCTTCATGCACTAAACCGGTTCTCCCTTTCCAGTTATCCGATTCCAACGGCTCGGACAGTACTGGAATAAACGTAAAATTACTGTACTGATTTTGCCAACTTTCGGCAAAATCCGCTAAATACAAATCCGCTTTTACACGAACACCCCAATAGAGCGTTATTTTGCGTTTGGTATCTCGGGTGCCCTGTTGGTAAAAAATATGCTCGAGGATGCTCTTGATTGGCGCAAACCCCGTGCCACTAGCCAGAAAAATTACGCCGGTATCTTCCGGGGTATCGCGCAAAAAAAATGATCCGAGCGGACCGGTAAAACGCAGCATGTCTTTAACTTTCATGTTATTGAAGACATATTCGGTAAACGCGCCGCCGGGATAGTTACGTACATGCAGCTGTAAAAACTCGTCGTCGTGCGGAGAATTTGCCAAAGAAAAACTACGGCGCTTACCATCCTTCAGCAAAATATCAATATACTGACCCGCCAAGAACTGCAATCTTTGATTGGCAGGTAATTTCAGAGAAAGGATCATGACATCGGGTGCGATACGTTCGAGCTTCTGCACACGACATGGTAGCGTCTTGATTTCTATCCCTTTGGTTGCACTGATTTCATGGCATTCGATCACCAAATCGGACAATGGGGATGCACAGCAAAAAAGTGCGTATCCATTGCGCTTCTCTATATCGGTCAATGATTCTTCGCTATGATTGCCATAGTGCACCGTACCCTCAACAATTTTACCTTTACAAATTCCGCAAGACCCATTGCGGCAACCGTAAGGCATCGAGAAACCTTCGCGGAGAGCCGCTTCCAGAATTGTTTCGCCGGTTTCAACTTGCAAAACATGCTCGCTTGGTTTGATAATGATTCGATACGACATTGAAAAGCCGACAAATAAAAAATGGGTCTTAGGAAGTTAAGCACTTAAAGAAGTGTGTTAACTTACTGAGATGAATGTTAAAAACAGATACTATTTCCGTTC
>JALRCN010000145.1 GCA_023257295.1 Nitrosomonas sp.
GGACCTTTAATACAACCTCTGCAGCTTTTTGTTGCTCTGCCTCAGGCACTGCCTTATCAATAAACCCACCAAGCGCTGCAAAGCCACCTGGAGTTATTCCAGCTTCTTTGGCTTGATCAGCAGCAAATTTAGTAGCTCCTGCAAATAACTCAATTGATCGGCTACCACTTTCCTTTAACTGCGCAATCATTTGTGGAGAGCCAGAGAATCCTGGTTGCTGACCAATCGCATTAGCAAAACGCTGTACAGCTCTTTGTCGCGCGCCTGCATCTTGTAAAAGACTTCTTAGCGCTAACCACTCATTCAAAGACAAATTGCTATCTGCTGGTATACGCAAGTATCTAAATTCTTGAGCTGAACTCTCACGCACACCTAGCAAGAACATTGGCATGCCATCAATTGAAAGTGGCTGCATATAGTTACTGTATTCACGCGCCTGCCCCGCGGCATCACGTAACTTGTATTGCACAGACGGCCCAACATTTCTTAATTCTGTTGGCTTACTAGTTTTTGCACCAGAACCTAATCGATCATTCAGCGTTTTTGCCAAACCTTGATCATCCGACTTCTTAGCTACACCTCTGGCATCCACCTGACCGGATGCATTAGAAATATTTTCAACATTGGTAGGTCTAAAACCAGTGAACTCTAATGTGTACGAAGTTCCGTCACTTGATTTAAGTACCGTGCTTTGGCCAACTTCTCCATTAATAATGAAACTTGATTTAACAGAATTGGCTGGCCCATGCATTGGATATGCGCGCAACTTTAATTTTGAACCACCATCTTCAAAACTAGATTGGTAAATCGCAACGCCACGATGAATCAGCGGCTCATTCACTTTAATTTTTGCTTCAGTTTCTTTGCCTGTATCCAAGTCTTTAATAACCACTTCACTCATAAAGAGCTTAGGCATTCCAGTGCTGTAGTACTCAACATGAAACTTCTTTAGGGCAACCGAGAAAGGAAGTTCTTGAATAATGCTGCCGTTTGTTGCATTCAAAAGCGCTGTAGTACTAACTTGCCCTTCTGGTACAAAAATATTTGCTCTATAACTTGGATTGGCTGCACTCAGCTTGTGATTATTCGGAATATCTGCAATCAACATTCCCTGGGTACTCGGCGGCAAAACACTTTTACCCCCAAACCAAATTTGGCCTTTGGTGAACAAGTCACCATCCAATAAACCACCCAAACAAATTAAAACGATGGCGCTGTGGGCAAATATATAACCCCATTTATTTGCCGCACCTTTTTTAGCGACTACTTTTGAATGATCTTCAGCAACTAATGTTTTAACTGCATAACCATCTTTTGCTAATCGCTTAGCGATCTGCTCTGCGCTAGCTTGATGAGATGACTGGATTGGGAATTCAAAATGATGATGCAACGCACGCAGACCACCCTCTTGTACATGATCTTTCCATGCTTTGATGTCTACCAACATCTTTGGTGCATTACGCAACACACAAAATGAAACTGACACTACCAAAAACGCCAAAATCAACAAGAACCACCATGCTGTATAGACAGCAAAAAGGCTCAAGCCATTGAATATTTCTGCCCACAATGGTCCGAATTGATTAACGTAGTTATTGTAGGGCTCACCCTGCTTAATAACCGTACCAATCACACTAGCAATTGAAATGATAGTAAGCAACGCTATTGCAAAGCGCGGCCAATCGAGCTCAAGCGGCGCATTTGACGGCACAACGCGCACGGGTAATGCTACTGCAATTGACAGCAGGAGCGATCCCAATCGATTTTGAGATTATCGGCTCATTGAAAGATCCGATTCGGTTGCCGCCGCTGGAAGAACTGCGCGAACAAGTGCCCAAAGTCAATCCGGACGTTGTACGTCTGCAAGCCGAACAGGAACGCGCCAGTCATCGAATCAGTCAGGAAAAAGCTTCGGTATTGCCGCAGATCAGTGTGTTGTACACCAATTATCAGGATGCGCAATTTACCTCCAATATCGCCGGTGCAAGCGTTCGTATCCCGATTTGGTATCGTCGCCGTGGTGAAATCGACACAGCCATACACGATTCCGCGCGTATCCGGGAAACACTCGAGTATCGTCGCTATGAAATCAGTCAATTGTTTGAAGCCGCCTGGCAAGCACTACAAATTGCACAACGGCGCGTGGACTTGTTTGAAGGCGGTTTGATCAAAGAAGCGGAAAACGTCGTACAAGTCGCGCAAACCGCCTATCGATTCGGTGAACGCGGTTTAATCGAATTTCTGGATTCGCAACGTATTTTCCGCGGAATCATCAGCGATTCCATGCTGGCACGTTTTGAATTGCAGTCTGCAGCCGCTGAAATAGATCGCCTGCGCGCCCATTATCCCAAGGAGTTAATCCCAGAATGAATTTCAAGTTAATTTTCATCGGCCTCACGGCTGCCACCGCTCTATTACTGGCCGGGTGCGATAAAAACGAATCCGACAAAACCGGCGGGAAAGACCAACAAGAACCGGCTGAAGAACGGGATTTCAATAGCATTACCGCCCGTCCAGAAATATTACATCGTTTAGAAATCGGGCAACCATCCTTGATTGATCTTGCAGATAAAATCCAAGTACCGAGCCGAATTCAGGTCGACGAAGAAAGAACCGCGCAAATCGGCTCGTACGTCACAGGACGCATCACTGAAATGTTTGTCATTTTGGGTGACTACGTCAAGCCAGGACAGCCGTTGGCACGCATCACCAGTCCCGATTTGACAAACTCTCAACTGGCCTACTTGCGCGCTTTGTCGCGAGTCGTTGTCACTGCCAAATCGCTTGAACGTGCACGCCATTTACTGACAGCCGATGCGATCCCATTGGCTGAAGTGGAACGTCGGCAATCCGAAGTAGAAATTGCTCAAGCCGAATTGGATGCTGCAACTGACCAACTCAGATTGTTTGGCATGGACAATACGGAATTAAAGGAGCTCAAGAAGAGAGGAAAAATCCTGCCATGGCTGGATATCAAAGCAACTCGTGAAGGCTACGTGATTGCGCGTAACGTGATCGTAGGACAGGTAGTGCAACCCTCCGATCCGCTGTTCCAGATTGCCGATCTTTCTCATGTCTGGGTTGTCGGCGATGTACCGGAGCAAATCGCAAGAGATGTCGAATTGGCTCAACATGTCGAAATCAATGTGCCTGCGTTGGGGTCGCACCTTTTCGATGGCGTAATCATTTTTGTTTCGGATACCGTCAATCGTTTGACTCGAACCGTGATGACACGCGTAATGGTAGAAAATCCAGAACGCAAGCTAAAACCCGATATGCTAGCGAACATGCACATCACCGACCCACAGCATAAAGTGCTGGTGGTTCCGGAATCGGCGGTGGTGCGCGAACTGAATCAGGATTATGTATTTGTCTCTCTGACAGACAATACATTTCAACGCGTACCTGTTGAATTGACAAAAGAAGTGGCTAATTTACGACCGGTGCTGAATGGATTGACCATTGATCAACGCATTGTCACCTCGGGTGCCTTTCATTTAGATAGTGAGCGCAAGCTTGCCGAATTGGAGTAACTTGGAATGAAAGCTATTGTTAGCGCAATGCTAAAACAGCGCCTGATCGTGCTGGTTATGGGTTTAATCTTATGTGCAGCTGGTGCCGGCGCGATCAAAACTCTCTCGGTCGATGCATTTCCGGATGTCACCAACATTCAGGTTCAAGTAGCTACGGTAGCCATCGGTCGCAGCCCCGAAGAAATGGAAAGGTTGGTGACGGTACCGGTGGAGATCGCAATGACCGGCTTGCCGGGTCTGGTTGAAATGCGTTCTATGAATAAGAGTGGGTTGTCGCTGATCACATTGGTTTTTACCGACAAAACCGATGTTTTCTTTGCGCGACAGCTTGTGATGGAGCGTATTATCGACGTAACGCCGCGTTTGATTCCTGGCATCACACCGGTATTAGGTCCGGTTTCAACCGGATTGGGCGAGGTGTATCAATATACGATTCAGCATCCTAATGACGGCAATCGTGCGTTGACATTTGAAGAGTTGATGGAACGGCGCACCGTACAGGATTGGGTCGTGCGGCCGATGCTGCGCTCGATTCGCGGCGTAGCGGAAGTCAATTCAATGGGTGGACATGTCAAGGAATATCAAGTCTACGTTGATCCAAATAAATTGAGGCACTACGATATAACGTTGACCGAAGTCGATCGCGCCTTGGCCAACAATAACGCCAATGCCAGCGGAAATATTCTGGCGTTGCAGTACGAGCAATATTTGATTCGTGGCGTCGGCTTGATCGCGACACTGGACGATATCCGCAATATTATTTTGCGCGAAATGGATGGTGTCCCAGTCTATGTGCGCGATGTGGCGAATGTCACTTTCGGTGGTGAAGTGCGTCAGGGTGCCAGCATCAAGAATGGTGATACCGAATCAGTGGCCGGTATCGTAATGATGCTGCGCGGTGGTAATGCCAAGGAAATTGTCGGGCGCATCAAAGAAAAGGTAAAAGAGGTTAATGAAAAAGGGATATTGCCCAATGGATTTCAAATCGTTCCATTTTATGATCGTACTGATTTGGTGGATAGTGCTTTAGGAACAGTACAGAGCACGCTGATCGAATCACTGATTCTGGTGATTGTGGTGCTTTCGATTTTTTTGGGCACTATCCGTACCAGTATCGTCGTGTGTTTTACGTTGATCATTACACCGCTGGTCACTTTTCTGGTGATGAACTATTACGGCATGCCCGCCAATTTGATGTCGTTGGGTGGATTGACCATTGCTTTGGGCATGATGGTCGATCCAACCGTCGTGGTGGTTGAAAATATATACCAACGATTGGGCGAAGCGAAAGATAGCGGAAAATCGAAATTCGATATCATCGTCGATGCAACTGCAGAAGTCGGTACACCGGTGATTTTCGGTTTGATTGTAACCGTTCTGGTTTTCTTACCGTTAATGACGTTGGAAGGTATGGAAGGCAAAACTTTCAGTCCATTGGCGATCACGATCTCAATTTCGCTATTCATTGCATTGATTGTATCAATGCTACTTTCTCCGGTATTGTGCGATTATTTGATCAAGGGCGGCAGCGAGCAAGACACCAAAATCATCGCAGCAATGAAAAATGCTTACTTGAGCTTTTTTGATCTGGCGTCTCGCAACCAGAAAAAAACCATTATTATCTGCATCAGTTCATTAGCGGTAGCGGTCGCGTTATTTCCATTACTCGGCAAATCGTTTATTCCGATCATGAAGGAAGGTGCCATTACGCCAGTCATTATTCGTGCGCCATCAATTTCTTTGGATGAAGCGATCAAGATTGAAACCGAGGCGATGAAATTAATTGCTGCTGTACCTGGTGTCAAATCGGTGGTTTCCAAGCTGGGACGCGGCGATACACCTGCTGATCCGGCATCACAAAACGAATCTGATCCGATTGCCGACCTGGATTTGGAAGGATCAGGGCGTACCCAGGCGGAAATCGAAGAAGATATTCGTAAAGCCTTAACTGCACTTCCAGGCACTAACATCGTACTTTCCCAACCGATTGCAGCACGTGTGGATGAGATGCTAACCGGTGTCCGTTCACAAGTCGCGATTAAGATTTTTGGTGATGACTTGGGGCAACTACGTGTACTCTCCGAACAGTTAGCACGCATTGTGAAGTCAACGCCCGGTGCGCGAGATCTTCGCATCGAGCGCTTATCCGGTCAGCAAGAATTGACAGTTAATATCGATCGCCGTGCAATTGCTCGTCATGGGCTCAATGTGTCTGATGTCAATGAGATGATCGCCACGGCGGTGGGTGGTAAGTTTGTATCGCAAGTTTTCGAAGGCGAGCGGCGCTTTACTTTATTGCTGCGTTTTCCTGAAGAATTCCGGCACGATGTGGAAGCGATCAAAGAGCTATTGCTGAGACCTACGATCAGAACGCAAAATGGCGCTGGGTCTGGTGGTATGCTGATACCGTTGAGCGCGGTAGCGGACATCAAAGTAGTCGATGGCCCGGCGATTATTTCTCGCGAATTTGCAAGGCGCAGAGTCGTTATTGGCGTCAATGTGCATAATCGCGATCTGGGTGGTTTCGTCGCCGAGTTGCAAGAGCGCGCCGCAAAGGAAATTAAATTACCATCCGGCTACTATTTTGTTTGGGGCGGACAATTTGAAAACATGGAACGCGCCATGGCGAAACTGGGCGTTATCGTACCGATTACGCTTGCTGCGATTTTCTTCATGCTGTTTATCTTGTTCAATTCGGTCAAAATGGCTGTGCTCATTTACCTGGTACTACCGTTTGCATCGGTCGGTGGTGTGGTGGGGCTTTTTCTCACCGGCCAATACCTGTCGGTACCTGCGTCGGTTGGTTTTATTGCGGTATGGGGTACTTCTATCTTAAACGGCGTGGTATTGATTTCGTTCCTGCGAGAACTGCGACAGAAAGGATTAAGTGTGGGAGATGCGGCCCGGCAAGCCTGCTCGCAGCGTTTCCGTCCCGTTATGATGACCGCCGCGACTACTGTGTTAGGATTAGCGCCTTTCCTCGCCGCCACGGGATTGGGTTCCGAAATACAAAAACCTTTGGCCGTAGTGGTTATTTTTGGATTGACGACGGCGACGATAATGACGATGGTGGTGATGCCGATAATCTATCGATGGTTCGATGATATACCGGATACGAAAGCGCCGGAACAAAGCCTACCTGAATCATTACCTTTGGTGGATGCCACGCAAGATCCCGTCAAGAATGCGTGATTTCCATTGAAGAAACAGCGCCGTCATGATTTTTTCATGGCGACGCTGTTTTCTCTTTATAACACCCGGAATGCGATGATCGTTACCAGTGTCGGCGGTAATGCCGCGATTAATAAACCCAATGGATGAATCGATTGTTCATGAAACTTGCCTTTCAGGATCGCGAATCCCGCAGGATTCGGTGCATTGGCAATGACCGTCAAACCGCCGCCGGTTACCGCACCTGCAACCAGGGCCACCTTAAATTCGTCGCTCAGCCCTTCAACCAACGACCCCAGATACGTCAATGCAGCGTTATCCGTAATAGCAGTTAATGCCGTCGCACCAAAGAAAACCGCCGTAGCATCCATATCCATCAACAGCGGCTGCAGCCACCATTGCTGTTGCCCGCCCAGCACCACCAAGCCCCCTAAAAAGAATGCAACCAGCAGCGCTTCGCGCAAAATCAGCGGATTCTGGTATTGCTGATAAGCGGCAGTAAACCCGAGGAAAAACAAGAAAATGCCCATAAATGCAGCAGGATGGTGTGCAAACAATACAACCAGTGTCAGAAATACCAAGTGGATCAGTACCACCGGAAATGGCATTTTCGATACAGCAATATCCGCCTTCTGGGCAACATGACCCAATTCATGCCGAAATAGCCAGGTAACCGCTAAGGCATTGATAAAAACGGCTAATGCCGCTTTCCAACCGAATGTCGTCATCATGAACCAGATATCCCAGTTCCATTTTCCGGCCACCATTAGCACCGGTGGTGCTGCGAAGGGCGTCAGTGTGCCTCCGATGGAAACATTGACAAACAATACGCCGACAGTGGCGTATTTCAGTCGCGTGGACACTTCCTCGCTGAACAACGTATCGCGTAGCATCAACGCCGCCAGCGTCATGGCGGCAGGTTCTGTGATAAATGAACCGAGTAACGGCACAAAGGCTAACAGCAAAAAGAACATCGCTGTCCCGGTATTCACCGGCAAAACAACGGCGGCGCTTCGGACAGTGGTCGCTGCAAAATCCAGAACCGGGCGCGTACCGGCAATCACCATAATGACAAAAACAAACATTGGTTCAGTGAAGTCGCGCGACTCGAGATAAGTTATCGCTTCATGCTTACCGCTCGCGACAAATACACACAGAATCAATATCATCGCCCAGAAACCGAATACAACCTCCACTTCACCCAACAAATGCCAGATACCCGCATGCCTTGGTTGAATATGCGCTAAATGCTCAAAGTATTTAGTCGAGAAAGTATGAATTATCGCTACTGCAAAAAGGATTGCAGCAATTAATTGAATCGTTGTCGGATTTGTCATGATGAAATCGGTAAAGTGAAAAGAAAAATACCAGCAATGATAACACTGCTATTGATCATGGCCGATCCAAATCGGCCATGAATGCGCGAATACGCGCTGCATTGGCACCCAGATCGCTTTTGCCGACGCGCGAGGTAGAACGCATGTCGATTCGCGTGCGATTTCCTTCCGTTTGTATGCGTATTGCCACATCGTCTTTAAAACCCATTACGGGTGTAGTGCTGATTGCTTCAATTCTGCCTGCCGAAGCGGAGGCAATCATCCAGCCACGTTGCCTTACCAATGCAACCGTCCGATTGAAAACCTGATCGAATGGCTCGTCTAGCAGCAATGGCCCGAGATCTGGATAACCCGCTTTCTGCAAAGCGGCCAGATTTTCCGGCTCAAGGCGATCCAGCGAATTATGCGCCGCAATGCGTAACGGTTTGATCGCGACGAATTCGGGCGGATGCTCCAGATCGGTCGTAATATCGTGAATCTGCGGCGCCCCTACGCCTGACAATAACGTGACAAAAAACGGTGTCACCACCAAAAAACCGAGCGTCGATCCCGCCATCGTGGACACGATTTCCGTTTGCTTGGCCTTGATGGCATGCAGTGTCCCGATTAATCCGGTAACGATAGCGGTCAGCCCGATCAGCACACCGATTGCAATACCGGCCAATGCCGGTTGAAAATCGATAACCGCAAAACGATGTCCCAGCACAGACAAGGCGGTGATCAATGCCGCTATCCAGGAAAATTTCAGACTTCGGGAGGTATAATCGGGTTTATTTTGCTTGATTGGTTTCTTTTTTGCTGATTTCATCATAGTCACAGGCCAGAATACTATGCCGCCTGGTCACACTTCGTAACCCTTTATCGACGATTCACTATCATACCCGATTCTGCGGCATAATGATGCCGATGACTTTTTCCCTTAATAGGCCGCCGATACTCAAGTTCCGCCATTAAATTCCGCGGCACACCCTCAATTCCTGAACTCAACGCTAATTTCATGACCTCCTTTTCTGTTTTGGCGATCGCGGCACTGATGCTTGTCTACCCGTCCCATCCGGTAAATGCTGCGGCAGAAGGCATTGCAATCGGCTATACAGGCGCTGTTGGCCAAAATATCTCCGTTTACCAGTCGGCCGATATTCATGCTGGCGTAGAAGCTGCTTGGATCGCATTTAAGAACAGCGAGTTCTCGCCTGCCAGCCAACCGGTGATCAACTTCGGCATAGGCTCGCCTCCGATATGGCTTGCGCTTCGTATCAAAAACCCGGAGAAGTTGCCCGTGCACCGCAATCTGCTGTTTGAAACCTCCTGGCTGGACAAAATCGATGCCTATTTCTTTCACCAAGACCGCCTGATCGATAGCTATCACGCCGGCGACAGGCAACCGTTCTCGCAGCGGTCGATCAATAATCGTTTTTTTGTGTTCGACCATGATTACTTACCAGGCGAAACCGTTGCGCTGATCCGAGTGGAAACACCGGATCCGATGTTATTGCCCATCTATTTCCTGGATACGGAAGCCCTTACCGATAGAAATATTCTGCAAGCTTATAGTTATGGCTTGGTATATGGGGTCATCCTGGCCATGATCTCCTATAATCTGATGCTTTATGTCGGAATGCGCAGTAATCATCACCTGCTGTATTCCATCTATCTGCTGTTTTTTCTGCTGATGAACGTTTCTTATACAGGTCACGGTTATCAATGGCTCTGGTCCGAATCGCCGAAATGGCAGCAATGGTTAAATCCTGCTCTCATGCACGCATACATGGCAAGCGGGCTTATCTTCGCTCTGTATTTTCTGAATATCAAAGCAACCTTTCCCACTATCTATCGGATCGTTACCGGAACTTGCGTCGTATTGGGCATCCTGTTACTGCTGTCGATGTTTTCCACGGATCAAACGATAGCCTTATGGGTGGCTTTTATCTGCGCAATTCCCTTCACCGGCTTCATGATTCTGCTGGGAGTCCTGTCGCTCCGTGCAAACAATCGCTATGCCAAATATTTTCTGCTCGCATCGATATCCGCCGTATGCGGCGCAGCAATGACCGCTGCTGCCGTAGGAGGAATTATTCCCTTTAATCTGGTGACCTACCGCTTTATCGATATCGGCATGATGACCGACGCTATTTTATTGGCGCTGGCATTAGCCGATCGTTTTAACGTGGTTCAACGTGAGAAAATGATTGCCGAGAAAATGGCCGGAACGGATGCACTAACCGGTTTAAACAACCGGCGCTCGTTTTATAAATTTGCCCAGCCGATCTGGTCAATAAGTTTAAGAAACCAAAGCGATTCATCCGCCATTATGCTTGACATCGATCACTTCAAATCGCTGAACGACCGCTACGGCCACGCCATCGGGGATCGTGTACTGGTGCAACTGGCCGATTCGCTGAAAAAAGAAGCGCGTAGCGGGGATATTTTGGCACGCTGGGGCGGCGAGGAATTTCTCATTTTTCTGCCAGATACCGGACTGGACAATGCTATCGGCATCGCGGAACGGATGCGCAAGAAAATCTCAACACTGCAAATCCCGGTTGATCATCAAGAAACGCTGACGTTAACTGCAAGCTTCGGCGCTGCACATGTCAAAGCAATCAACATGTCGCTGGATGAATTGATTTCCAAAGCGGATCAACAACTCTACCGCGCGAAACGGCAAGGCCGCAATTGCGTATGTACGGACTCTCTCGAATAATCGCAATGCGGCATTCGAAGCAAGCGACAAAGATTAGTCGGATTTACTCATCTTCGTCGTATTGCACACCCAACGATTCCAATGTCAATACGGGATCTTCGTCATCCGCATCACTTTCATAGCGCCCTGTCGCACCCAGCTCGTCAATGAGTCCGATGATGCGGCTGTCTGGAATCATGCCGTCAGCAAGCACGCTGTCATCGTCCATTTCAATGAGATAAAACGCTTCAGGATTTTCAAACGAAAATTTACTGTTCATCATAAGCCCCTCCCTTGATAGCAGTCGGTCAGACAGGTTCTCAGTAAATCACGTTTGTTGCCATCGTAAATTAAAAAGCAGAAACAAATTCTCCCGGTAATTTAAGAATTTAAATCCCGGAAAAAACAGGCGAAAATGAGTGTTTTAACACAGCGACGGCAATTGCAGATGGTTTTTCAACGGCCTGCTAATGCATGCGAGGCAACATCCCTTTCAATCCCCGCATCATCTTGGCCATACCGCCTTTGTTCATCATTTTCATCATTTTCTGCGTTTGCTCGAATTGCGCCAGCAACCGATTGACCTCTTGTACCGTAACCCCCGCCCCTGCAGCGATCCGGCGTTTGCGCGAAGCTTTCAGAATTTCGGGCTTGGCGCGTTCCTGTTTGGTCATGGAGTTGATAATGCCTTCGGTGCGGCCAATCACTTTGTCGTCCACTTTGACATTTTGCGCCGCCTGGCTGAACTGTGCGGGCAATTTGTCCATCAGCGCATTCATCCCTCCCATGTTGCGCATTTGCTGCAATTGCGCTTTGAAATCGTTCAGGTCGAACCCTTTTCCCGATTTCATTTTCTTCATCAGCTTTTCGGCTTCCTGCTGATCGGCGCTGCGCTGCGCTTCCTCGATCAAACCGAGCACATCGCCCATGCCGAGGATACGCGACGCCATGCGATCCGGATGGAACACTTCCAACCCGTTCAGTTTCTCGGCGACTCCGGCGAATTTGATCGGCTTACCGGTAATATGCTTGACCGATAATGCCGCACCGCCGCGCGCATCGCCGTCGAGCTTAGTCAGGATAACGCCGGTCAGCGGCAATGCATCGGAAAATGCCTTGGCGGTATTGACCGCATCCTGTCCCTGCATGGCATCGACGACGAAAAAGGTTTCAATCGGTTTCAGCAGCGCTTCGAGTTCGGTGATTTCCTGCATCATGGCTTCGTCAATGCCAAGCCGTCCGGCGGTATCGACGATGATCACATCAAAATGATGGCGGCGCGCATAATCCAAAGCCGTTGCGCCGATCTCTCCGGGTTTCTGTCCGTCTTTTACAGGAAAGAAATCGGCGCCGACTTGCTGCGCCAGCAATTCCAATTGATGAATAGCCGCCGGGCGATAGATATCGCACGAAACCAGCAGCACTTTCTTTTTCTTTTGCTCGATCAAAAGCTTGGCAAGCTTTCCGCTACTGGTGGTTTTACCCGCACCTTGCAATCCGGCCATTAGAATCACGGCAGGCGGGACAGTCGCAAGATTGATCTCGGATTTCTCGCCGCCCATAATTTCGATCAATTCTTGATTGACTACGCCGACGAATGCTTGTCCCGGTGTCAAGCTATTCATGACCTCATGGCCGATGGCTTTTTCCTTGACGCGCGCGATAAAATCTTTCACTACCGGCAGTGCCACATCGGCTTCCAGCAATGCCAAGCGCACTTCGCGCAAGGCATCCTGGATATTGCTCTCAGTCAGTCTTGCTTCGCCGCGTAATGTTTTAATGACCCCACTCAACCGGCTGGTCAGATTATCGAACATAAAAACCTCATATAAACAACAGCCAGAGAATAAACCAGCCGTTCAATTTTTAACAAAACCCCGTTCAAAGCTTTGAATTTGGCAAAGTGCCATGTAGACTAACCGGCTATTCCAGCTTATTAAACTACTTGTATCGCAATGACCGTCATTTTAACTTATCTTGCAGCCTTTTTGCTTTATCTACTGATCGGATGGTTTTTCTGGCGTAATACTTGGAGTCACGCAGCGGCTACGTCAAGCGACCACCCGGACAATTCAATCGCCTGGGCGCAATACGCCATGCTGGTCCCGCTGCTGCTGCATGCTGCAACGCTCTATCAATCGATGTTTGCTGATGCGGGACTTAGCTTCGGTTTGGGCAATGCCATTTCTTCGATTGTCTGGTTAACCGCCTTTATTTATTGGTTTTCCGGATTCTTCGATCGTCTCCGAGGACTGCAAACTTTGGTTGCGCCGGTAGCCGCCGCTGCGGCGATTGCCGTGTTATTGCCGTTGATATTTCCTTCGATGCGCCCGCTCGCCAACACCGAATTGCCGGCATTCAAAGCGCATTTGCTGATTGCCATGATGGCCTATAGTTTATTGACGATTGCCGCATTGCACGCCTTGCTGATGACCGTGGTGGAACGTCATTTGCATCACCCCGGCTCGCATTCGATACTCAACAGTCTTCCGCCGTTATTGGCAATGGAAAAACTGCTGTTCAACATCATTTGGGTAGGATTCATCCTGCTAACGCTGACGCTGCTCAGCGGCGTGGTCTTTTCCAAAGAAGTATTCGGTCAACCGCTGACCTTCACACATAAAACCCTATTCGGTTTTATTTCGTGGGGCGTATTTGCTGCTCTATTGGCCGGACGGCAATTCTACGGCTGGCGCGGACGTATCGCGATCCGCTGGACTTTGGTGGGCTTTATTACCTTGCTATTGGCTTACATCGGCAGCAAATTCGTTCTGGAAATCGTCCTGAATCGCTATTGACCGCAATCCAATCCAATTACGCTTGAAAAATTTTGACCCATTATAATAGCGGTCGAAACCATGAATAATCCGTAAGAACAAGATATGTCACAACCTTTATTTCAACGAACACCCCTACTCGATGGCGACGACGTCAACTTAAAACGCGCCGAAATTCGCAACTATTTTCACACCACACTGGATCGCTACGAACAACTATTCGAAACGCTGCGCAGCGACGAAGCGTATTACAAAAAATCCATCGCACTGCGTCATCCGCTGATTTTTTATCTGGGACATACTGCGACGTTTTTCGTTAACAAGCTGATTCTCGCCGGACTGATTACCGAACGCATCAATCCACGACTCGAATCGATTTTCGCCGTCGGTGTCGACGAAATGAGCTGGGACGATCTCGACAGCACACACTATGACTGGCCGAGCGTCGACGAAGTGCGCGCGTATCGTAAAACCATGCGCGACGTCGTCGACAAATTGATTGTCACCATGCCGCTGGCGTTGCCGGTCACGTGGGAAAGTTCGTGGTGGCCGATTCTGATGGGCATCGAACACGAACGCATTCACCTGGAAACATCGTCGGTATTGATCCGCCAGCATGCACTGCATTTCGTACAGCCGCATCCGGATTGGCATCCATGCCGCAAATCCGGCGCCGCGCCGCAAAATACGCTGATCGATGTTGCCGCTGGTACGGTCATGCTGCATAAAACCAAAACCGATCAACAGCATTACGGTTGGGATAACGAATACGGCCTGCACACCGCCGATATCGCCGCTTTTCAAGCCAGCAAATATCTGGTCAGCAACCGGGAATTCCTGACATTTGTCGAAGTTGGCGGCTACCGCAGCGACAGCTACTGGCAGGAAGAAGGCCGCTCGTGGCGGCAATTCGCACAAGCCGAGTATCCGGTGTTTTGGGTTAAAAAAGGCAGCGATTGGTATTTACGCCTGATGACCGAAGAAGTACCGATGCCGTGGGATTGGCCGGTCGAAGTCAATTATCACGAAGCCAAAGCATTCTGTAACTGGAAGGCCGAGACCACGAAACAACCGGTGCGGCTGCCAACCGAGGATGAATGGTACCGGTTGTACGATGCCGCCGGTTTGAGCGAAGTACCATTTGATCGCAAAGCCACCGGTAATCTGCACCTGGATTATTACGCATCGAGCTGTCCAGTCACCGAGTTTGCACACGGCGAGTTTTTCGACGTCGTCGGCAATGCCTGGCAATGGACTGAGACTCCGACGTATCCGTTCGAAGGCTTCGAC
>JALRCN010000146.1 GCA_023257295.1 Nitrosomonas sp.
GATTGGGGTATTTATCACCTAATAATTTTGAAAAAAAACTTAAGGAGAAAAATCAAATCACGATAGATTACAATTCGAACAAGCAAGTCAAAACGTTCTCGACTTGGTGAAAAAACTGTCCGTTAAAATGGGACAACTCCATAGTGCAAGAAGACCTGGATGCCGTTCTGGGGTTGGCGCGTGATCTGTGTGAGCCATCGTGGAATAATCCCGTTATTTCTTGGCGGGGCTACGTCTCCACGAACAAGGACGACCCTGAATTTACAGTTGCGAAAACGGAGACAGACGGATTTGCCATCCAACACCTCCATTTAAGCCCAGAGGTCTTTAAGCACGCGGTACCCTTTACTGGAAAACGATAACGAGACCCCAGTCCCTTGTGCGTACAAACGGCGTAAACGGGGTCGGGTTCATAACCAAGAATTCTATTCTTATGAAGCATAACCCCCAATCGTCGTTTCGTGCAATTTATAGTTGAATCCGTGGAATAACCTTCACCGAGAAAAGGGGCCAGAGATCCAGAATTGAGAGTTTCTTGTTTCTGTAAGGATCATTCTGTCAATTCAATGAAGTTTGCAGGCTATTGGTTTTCAAAATTTCCCGGCACGTAAAATATCAGACAGTTTCTCCAGTGCTTGCCCCCGATGGCTGATTTTATTCTTCTGTTCCGTTGTCAATTCGGCGGCGGTTTTTCCAAATTCCGGTAGCAAAAAATACGGGTCGTAGCCGAATCCTCCCGTTCCTCTGGGTTGATCGATGATTTCTCCGTGCCATGAGCCATCGACGATGATCGGCTGCGGGTCGCCGGGGTGGCGCACTAAGACGATGACGCAGTAATAATACGCGCGACGGTCGGTTTGGTTTTTGAGCGCTTCGATCAGTTTTTGATTGTTGCGCGCGTCGGATTTTGGTTCCCCGGCGTAGCGCGCGGAATTGACGCCGGGGGCCCCGCCGAGGGCGTTGACACAGATGCCGGAGTCGTCTGCCAGCGCGGGCAATCCCGAGCAGCGGCTGGCGTGCCGGGCTTTGGTGAGTGCGTTCTCGATAAAGGTGCCGAACGGCTCATCGGCTTCACCGGTGTTGTAATCGGATTGCGAGACGATCTCAATCGACAGCGGTGCGAGCAGTGCGCCGATTTCCTTTAATTTGCCGGGATTATTGCTGGCGATGACCAGTTTTGTCAGTGCGGTCATGGTTTGCGCGGTGTCAGAGCGTCAATACTTGCTTTTGGATCGCGATCAATTCCTGAACGCCGTGTTGCGCCATGTCCAGCATGGTGTCGAGTTCCGTGCGGCTGAAGGCGTTGCCTTCGGCGGTTCCTTGCACTTCGATGAGGTGCAGTCGGCCGGTCATGACCACGTTCATGTCGGTGTCGCAGGCGGAATCTTCCGCGTAATCCAAATCCAATACCGGCGTGCCTTCAAATATGCCGACCGAGATCGCCGCGACGTGATCGAGAATCGGAGACGATCCGATGCGTTGCTGATCGAGCAGTTTTTGAACGGCGTCGTGTAATGCGACAAAAGCGCCGGTGATGCTGGCGGTGCGTGTGCCGCCGTCGGCTTGGATGACGTCGCAATCGATTTGGATGGTGCGCTCCCCCAGTTTCTTTAAATCCACTGCGGCGCGCAGCGCGCGGCCGATTAAACGTTGAATCTCCATGGTGCGGCCCGATTGCTTGCCTTTTGCAGCCTCGCGCTGCATGCGCGAATGTGTCGATCCCGGCAGCATGCCGTATTCGGCGGTCAGCCAGCCTTGTCCCTGGCCTTTTAAGAACGAGGGAACTTGTTCGGAGATCGTCGCGGTGCAAATCACTTTGGTGTCGCCGCATTCGATCAGAACCGAACCGTCGGCGTGTTTGATGTAGCGGCGGGTGATTTTGACCGGGCGGATTTGTGCGGGTGTGCGTTGATAGCTGCGAGTCATAAATGTCTTTGAAAGTGAGTGGTTGGTTTTTAGTAACGGTATGCCGGTTTGGCCGGTGCGCCTGCCGATACTGTCAGGACTTCGTGGCCGTTTTCAGTTACCAGAATGGTATGCTCCCATTGTGCCGACAAGCTGCCGTCCTTGGTGGTGACAGTCCAGCCGTCCGGCAAATGACGAATGGCGGCTTTGCCTGCGTTAATCATCGGTTCCACGGTGAAAATCATGCCGGGTTTGAGTTCCAATCCGGTTCCCGCGCGACCGTAATGCAGCACTTGCGGGTCTTCGTGAAATTTCGCGCCGATGCCGTGGCCGCAGAACTCTCTGACCACGCTGTAACCGACGCCTTCGGCCAGTTTCTGAATGGCGTGTCCGATGTCGCCCAAATGCTTGTCCGGTGCTATTTGATCGATGCCGCGCCACATCGCTTCATAAGTCACTTCGCACAGCCGCCGTGCTTGAATGGAAGGCTCGCCGACATAAAACATCCGGCTGGTATCGCCGTGATAGCCTTCGTGAATCACGGTAATATCGAGGTTGACGATGTCGCCGTTTTTCAGTTTCTTGGGGCCGGGAACGCCGTGGCAGATTTGATTGTTGATCGAGGTGCAAATCGATTTTGGGTAGGGCGCATGCCCTGCCGGTGCGTAATTGAGCGGTGCTGGAATAGTCTTCTGCACATCGACCATGTAGTTGTGGCATAACGCATCCAGTTCTTCGGTGGCAACACCGGCGACAACGTAGGGTGTGATGTAATCGAGCACTTCCGATGCCAGCCTGCCTGCGATGCGCATTTTTTCGATTTCTTGCGGTGTTTTGATGGTTACTTTCATTGTTTTTATGGGGTCAGGGTAAGTTTCAAAGCTGCCGGCTAGGGAAACGCTGATTTATCGATTGCATGAGCGAATCGCGGCGATAGTTAACGATGAAACATTATAAACGTTCGCATTTGCCTTGAATCAGTTTTGTGTCGTCGAATTGTTCCGCCAAGGCTTGTATCTGTTCTTTAATGGCAGCGGATGGATTGTGGATCGCGATTTTGCGCAGGGGAATATGGCGATTTTCGATTTTGGCATGACTGATGCCTTTCTTTTCTATTTCTTTCAGTTGCTTTAGGGCATCTTTCTGGTCATGAAAAATACCCAGGGAAATCGCATTTTCCCATTGTTTGTCGTCTTTGACGCGGAAACTGACGATGCCGAGATTGCGCAATTTGTTGATTTCCCGGTTGGCGGTTTCCTTGTTTGCGTGCGGTGGAATGTGGAGCCAATACATGGTCGTTCCACTCGATTCTTCCAAGGAGAAAACGAGATTAGGGCGCAATTCCGAGAGCATTTTTTCGGCGTAGCGGATTTGCTCCTCGTGAAAATCGCCCCATATCAAGCACTTCTCATGCATCGATACCAGCTTGATTTTTTCTGGATTTGTTTGCGCCGGGAGGGGAATGGCTTGCTTGGGCGAATAGTATTGCGTGCCTACGATGTAAGCGATATTTGCAGCCAGTAAAATAATAAAAATTATTTTCATCGGGGAAAGTGAATCAAGCGGCTGTCATTTTACCGGATCATGGCGATGCATTATTCAATATGTTGGTACAAGGCGCATTTGCCGTTCCGTATTGCCGGGCAGGAACGGTGTCGGTTTGCCGCTAACCCAATTGGCGTGGCCGCTGCCGTAATAAGGCGAAAGCGGATGGCCGCTTTGTCCGCCGGGCATGTCAAAAATGCCGTGTTCCTCCTGGCCGGGCGCGACGACGGAGCGTTGCGACGCACCAAAATCAGGCGATTGTACGCGCGGCACATTGTGATCGCCTGGCAACGGATCTTGTGGCATATCGAGCCAACGTGCAATCCACACGGGCATTTTATGACTCAACGGATGACGTATCCGTGCGGCGTTTGTTTCTCCCCAGTTGCGGGTTGCAATGCCACCGTTTTGTTGCATTTCTTCGGCGATGCGTTGCGCGCTTACCAGCAATAACTCCTCCCAGTTGTTAAAAGTTGCCGGGAGCAGGTGCTGCGGTTTGTTTTCGATCAGCTGCCAGACAATCCATTCCGCCTGGCTGAGTCTGGGCAATTTGAATGCGGCATCGATTTGCCGGACTTGTGCGGCAAATCCGTTCAAAACGGTTTGAGTGACTTCGTGACGAAAGGTGCGCACGATCCGATAGGAGATGGAATCGGTCGATGCCGCACCGTTCCAATCGCCCAAAGCGCTTTCCATCGCGGCAATCCACGGCAAACGGTCGTTATCCATCGATGCCAGAGTGGATTGCAATAACCGGTGCCAACGGGTGAGCAGCAATGCGCGGTGATCGAGCTGGATCGCCTGCATGTCTTGCGCGGTTAGCCGATCGTGCGAAAACAAGCCGTCGCGGATTTGCAAGGCGCGCGCGCCGAGATCGTAGCCGCCGTTGCCGAGCAGATTCAGCAATTGGCCGGAAACGAGGCGGGAATTGGCAGACCAGAGCCGCTGCGAGTCCGGATTCAGAATGGCAGGATAATGCGCCGGTTCGAGCCAGCCGTTCCAGCCGGTTCCGGGGAGTGTCCAGTCGGCGGGGATTTGCGGATTGTAATTGCCGGATCGTACAGGGATTCGGCCTGCCAGTGTCCAGCCGATGTTGCCGTCACGGTCGCCGACGATAAAATTTTGTACCGGTATGCCGAATTGCGGCGCTGCTTTTATGGCCTCAATGGCTGTTTTGATCGATTCGAGTTCGATCAATGTAAGGTTGATCGCCTCGGGGCGCAATGCGATCCAGGCAAGCGCCAGCGGCGTTTTGTCATGATCATGCGCAAGAATCGGTCCCCATTCGGTTTCTCGGATCGATATTGTTTCATCGGGTGCGTTGCGCACGCGAATCGTTTCGGTGAATGCCGCTAAAGATTGCCAGCCGGATGATTTGAGATACCGCGTTGCATCGGTTTCGTCGATGGCGATCCGCACCCAGTCGGCGAAATCGGCATGACTGTTGGTGAAGCTCCATGCGATATGGCGGTTTGAGCCGACCACGATGGCTGGCACACCCGGCAGACTGACGCCGGTAATGTCGTGGAATTGACCTGGAGCTGTTGTGTCGGGATAAATCAAGCGTGAACGGAACCAGAGATTGGGCACCCGCAATGCCAGGTGCATGTCGTTGGCGACCATGGCCGATCCGCCGCTGAGCGTGCCAGAGACTGCAAAACTGTTACTGCCCGGCGCTTGTTCGGAGGGCAATGAACGATCTTGGAATAATCGTTCGTTCAACGCTTGCAGATCGATTTCCTCGACCGATGGCAGTGGCGGCAAGGTGATGGGGTCGTCGATCAGCGGCGCATCCCAAGTGCCTGCAGACGCGGTTAAAAACCGGAATGCCGAGGCCGGTAAGGCAGCATGCATGCTGGATAGTCCCAACTCGCGATAGATATTCGTTTCATTGAGGATGAAGAACATCGCCGCGATAACCAGGATGCTGTCTTCATTGCGCCATGCAGTCGGTCGGGTTTGCGTCAACAAGTAAGGGAAAGGGCGCACCGGCAATGCTGCTATACCCTGATTGACGCCAGTTCGATAAGCATCGAGCCATTGCCGTTGTGTTTCAGGCAATTGCCGTGCCGTCAGAGCGGCACGGGCGCGCATACGGAAAGCGCGTGCTTTTCGGTCATGCGCGAGCGTCGCACTGCCCAATAATTCGGACAATTCTCCCGCTGCTTGCCGGCGCATTAAATCCATTTCAAAGAAACGCTCTTGCGCGTGGACATAGCCCAGTGCTTGTGCCAGATCCAATCGATTTGCGCCGGTCAAAGTGACGCTGCCGAGAGCGTCGCGTTCAATCGTTACCGGTGCGGATAATCCCGACGCTTCGATTTCGCCGTCGTATTGCGGCAGGCTTCCGTACAACGACAGTCCGGCGATAAGTATCGATAAGCCGCCGATTATCAGGCTTGTTAGCAGAATATGACGGGTAAAGCGTAACGTAACATGCATGATCGAAACGAACGAATGAATTTTATAGACTCAATAAATGTTTGATTGAGATGAGTGCAGTTAACTTATTGATAAAAAAACATTTAATTTGTTGTTCGAAGCGTTTGAGGAATAAAAGGGATGATTCCTTCTTTATTCCGCACATTGAATTCAAGTATTCGCAATGATAATGCAATTGTGAAAATTTGGAGCCGGTCATGGCAGAAGAAAGCGATTTAGAAAAAACGGAAGAGGCGACGCCGAGGCGGCTGGAAAAAGCGCGCGAAGAAGGCCAGGTTGCCCGTTCGATGGAGATGACGACATTCGCTTTATTGATGAGTGCGGCAGTTGGATTGTTGTTGATGGGATCCAGTTTGATGGAACAATTGGTCGGCATCATGAGAACCGGTCTGTACATAGAGCGTGAGTTGGCCCTACAGCCGGATCTGATGTTGCCTCGCCTGCATTCGTTGATGATCGAAGGCTTGATGGCGATGGCACCGTTATTATTCATATTTCTGGTTGTGGCTTTTGTTGCGCCGATGCTGTTGAGCGGTTGGATGGTAAGCGCTAAGGCGCTGATGCCAAAGTTTGACCGGATTAATCCCATCAAAGGCCTTGCGCGAATTTTTTCAATGCGCAGTTTGGAGTTGTCCCATTTTAACGGACAGTTTTTTCACCAAGTCGAGAACGTTTTGACTTGCTTGTTCGAATTGTAATCTATCGTGATTTGATTTTTCTCCTTAA
>JALRCN010000162.1 GCA_023257295.1 Nitrosomonas sp.
GGGTGCGTTTATGTATGTTCATCTACAGTATTCTCCCAAATACTGTAAACAACGCTAGAAATTCTTACAAGTTATATATTCAATATGCTGCATGCCGATAGACTCCTAGTTATTAAATAGGTAAATCGGGTAATATAGCAAGCCATGAAATAATACCCCGATCTATCGCGAGTGAGGAGATTATCACGTGTTATCTTTGATTCAAGCAGCCGGCTGGCCTATCTGGCCGATCATCGTCGCATCCGTCGTGGCGTTGGGTATCATCGGTGAACGGATGTGGACATTGCGATTAGTCGTTGTTGCACCAAAAGAGCTGCTGCCTAAGGTATTGAATGAATACAGACGCAACGGCGTAAGTCCGGAATTTCTGACACGTTTGCAACTACATTCGCCGCTAGGAAAAATTCTGGCCGCCGGTTTGAAAAATGTCAAAAGCACACGCGAAGTAATGAAGGAGTCGATTGAAGAATCCGGACGTGTCGTTGCACATGATTTGAGCCGTTATTTAACCACACTGGGAACAATTGCCGCGCTCAGTCCTCTGATGGGGTTATTCGGCACATTGGTAGGTATGATCGAAATTTTCGGATCCAATTCACCCAGCGGCAGCAATCCGGCACAGTTAGCTTACGGTATATCCGTAGCGCTGTATAATGCCGCATTTGGCATTTTGGTGGCGATTCCGAGCATGATTTTTTATCGCCATTTTCGCGCAAAAGTCGATGATTTTGTCATCGAAATGGAATTGCAAGCACTCAAATTAGTTGAAATTGTGCATGGCGAGAGGGAAAACTGAGTTTCTTATTGCATGCTGTCTTCGCTGCCTTTTGATATACATCCAAGGTTGATAACGCCAAATCGTAAATGTTTTTCCAACGATTCAATTGCAGAAATCTTGCTGCATGAGGTGGATATTTTATGAGCAACAGACGCTCTTTAGTGACTGGCGGTGGCGGGTTTATCGGTTCGCACTTGGTCAAGGAATTGCTGGAAAGCGGGGACAACGTCAGAGTCCTGGAATTGCCGGATGTTCCTTTGCCAGCCAACGTGGAGATCATGCGCGGATCGATTTGCGATCCCACTACCGTCCGTAAGGCGTTGAACGGCGTTCAACGGGTGTATCATTTGGCGGCCAACCCTAATTTATGGGCGAGGGATAAGAACGATTTCAATTTGGTCAATTTTGAAGGAACGCGCACCGTCTTTAACGAGGCGGCAGGGTACGATATCGAAGTGATTGTATATACTTCGACCGAATCGATACTGACTGGGAGTGTCAGCAAGAGCGATAATATGGCCGCCGGTACCGCGCGTACGCTCAACGAAATGCCTGGGCCATATTGCCGCTCGAAATTTATGGCCGAGCAAGAAGCTTTCCGGGCGGTGGAAAATGGATTGCCCGTGGTTATTGTCGCACCCACATTGCCGGTAGGTCCGGGTGATCGATTGATTACACCCCCCACGCGCATGATTCTCGATTTTTTGAATAACAAGATCCCGGCCTATTTGGATTGCGGTTTTAACATGGCCGATGTACGCGATGTTGCAAAAGGTCATTTGCTGGCAGCGGAACATGGCCGCATCGGAGAACGCTATATACTGGGAAATGAAAATATTATGCTAGGAGACTTGCTACAGTGGATAGAAGAAATTACCGGGCTGTCTATGCCCAAATGGCGAGTGCCTTATTGGCTGGCATTAATAACCGGCATCGTATCGGAATTCGTCGCCGATCACGTGACGCATCGCCTGCCCACAGCACCGCTTACCGGTGTGCGGTTGGCACACTACCCGATGCATTTTAATAGCGAGAAGGCAGTCAATGAATTGGGCTTCCCTCAAAGTTCGGTACGCCTAGCACTGGCCGATGAAATTGCATGGCTGCTGAATAATGGCTTGGTTGAACGACGTTTACCCTTATTGAAAGAAATTTGATTCTTGTTTACGCATGACTGAAGAACGCATTGAAATCTTACAGAATGTGATTAAGCTCATTAAGCAAAGTACTTCGATGACAATTGTCATTTTTTGCTGCTTTACGTTCTTACAAGGTTGCGCAAGTACACCAAAAAAAGACGACCCCGATTACGACCCTGTCGATCCACACGAAAAGTTTAATCGCGCATCGTACGATTTTACCGATAAGATCGATCGGGAAGTATTTTTACCGGTCGTCAATGCATATATCGACTACGTCCCGGATTCTGCACAGCGTTCCATCGGCAATTTTTACGATAATCTATCCTACCCCAATGTCGCACTGAATTCCTTTCTGCAAGGAAAAGTAAAGCAAGGCACGGAAGACACTCTGCGGTTTGCGGTCAACTTGACGATCGGCATGTTTGGTTTATTCGATATGGCAACGCATATGGGATTGAAAAAGAACGACGAGGATTTTGGCCAAACACTGGGGGTTTGGGGAGTAACCCCAGGCTCATATTTGTTCATCCCGTTGATCGGACCGAGCAATCAGCGCGATGTCACCAATATTCCGGTCGGCTTATTCACTAACGTGCTTTTTTACGCAGGACTCGCGGTCGGTACTTATTTCGCTGCGCCACTGACCATCCTGGGCGCAATCGACAAGCGCGCCCGTTTGGTCGGCCCAATGCGCATCCGCGACGAAGCGGCAATCGATCCTTATTTATTCGTCCGCGAGGCGTCTTTGCAGCAGCGAGAGTATTTGATTTATGACGGCAATCCGCCGCTGGATCTCTATCACGAGCCTTTTCAAGACAATCCGTTTGAAAAAGACAGCAAGAAAAACAAATTGTAAGCTGCGAATCACATATGTGCATGCATAAATAGCCGAATTGGATTGATCAAAAGTACAATAACGAATGGATAATTTGCAACTGAAAAACACACAGGAAACTATGGACGGATCCCAAGGAATATCAACAGCACCACAAGAACCGCTATCTTCATCGAAAGCGTCGGAGAATTCGAAACAAGCAGCAATCGATGCCAATGAGCTAGAATTGAAATTCACTCAAGCACGCACAGCGCTGCTGGCTCTGCAAAAAGATGACGGTCATTGGTGCTTTCCACTGGAAGCGGACTGCACAATCCCTGCCGAATATATTCTGATGATGCATTTCATGGATGAGGTGGACGTTATCCTGGAAAACAAAATCGCCCGTTTTATCCGCGACAAGCAAGATATGAATCACGGCGGTTGGCCACTCTATTATGGCGGCGCTTTCGATATCAGTTGCACCATCAAATCGTACTATGCGTTGAAATTGGCCGGCGACTCCCCCGATGCGCCGCATATGACGCGTGCCCGGGAAGCCATCTTAGAACGTGGCGGTGCAGCCAAAGCCAATGTTTTTACCCGTTTATTGCTGGCAATGTATCAACAGATTCCATGGCGCGGCGTGCCGGTGGTTCCGTCCGAATTGGTATTGCTGCCGAGCTGGTTTCCTTTCCATATCAGCAAGGTTTCCTATTGGTCGCGCACCGTAATGATTCCATTGTCGATCTTATGTACGCTGAAAGCGAAAGCAATCAATCCGCGCAAAGTCGATATTCGCGAATTGTTCATCACACCACCTGAAATCGAAACGAATTATTTCCCCAAGGCGGACACATTGCTCAAGCGAAGTTTTATGCTGATTGAGCGTTTGTTGTCGAGATTCGAGCCGAGTCTGCCGCAATCGATTCGTCAGTACTCGATCCGTAAAGCAGAGAAATGGACGTTGGAGCGTTTGAATGGCGAGTGCGGCATCGGCGCCATTTTTCCCGCCATGGTCAATGCGCATGAAGCATTAACCTTGCTGGGCTATGAATACGATCACCCCGATCGCGTGCAATGCCGCAACGCTCTGCGCGGGCTGTTGGTCGACGAAGGCGAGCGCGTTTGGTGTCAGCCTTGCACTTCGCCGGTATGGGATACCGTATTAACCAGCTTGGCATTGCAGGAAGATCCGGCAACAGACCAAGCACCCGTATTAAGAGCGCTCGATTGGCTGGTGGAGCAGCAAGTATTGAACGAACCGGGCGACTGGCGCGATAAACAGCCAGATTTGCCCGGCGGCGGCTGGGCGTTTCAGTACGCCAATCCGCATTATCCGGATTTGGACGATACCGCTGCGGTGGCTTGGGCATTGGATCAGGGTCAAGCGAAACGGCATCAGTATTCATTGGATCGCGCCGCCAATTGGCTGGCCGGCATGCAGTCTCGCAACGGTGGATTTGCTGCCTTTGACATTGATAACACGTATCACTATTTGAATGAAATTCCGTTTGCCGACCACGGCGCGCTGATCGATCCGCCCACCAGCGACGTCACCGCACGATGCGTCGGTTTGCTGGCTAAATACGGCAGACACCAGCGCGAAGTCTGGCGCGGTCTCAGTTTCTTGCTGCGCGAACAGGAAGCTAATGGCTCCTGGTTCGGTCGCTGGGGCACCAACTATATTTACGGTACTTGGTCGGTATTGGAAGCTTTTCGTTTGGCCAAATTCGACATGCAACATGCCTCGGTACAACGCGCGATCAAGTGGCTAAAATCCGTGCAACGCGCCGATGGCGGTTGGGGCGAAACCAACGATAGCTATTTGGATACCGAGCTGGCGGGACGATTTCCGGAAACCAGCACGGCATTTCAAACCGCCTGGGCGATATTGGGTTTGATGGCTGCCGGAGAAGTCGATAGCGAAGCGGTACGCAAGGGCGTTCATTACCTGCTGCAAAACCAATCCGGCGATCATCTCTGGGAAGATCCCTGGTTTACCGCACCAGGTTTTCCGCGCGTTTTCTATTTGCGCTATCACGGTTACTCGAAATTCTTCCCGCTATGGGCATTGGCACGTTATCGTGCAATGACCAGAGCATAATCCCGCATGAGCGTCGTTGGGCTGGTAACGGCTTTGCGGGCTGAAGCCGGTTGTATCGTATCGGCACATATTCCGTTTAACGAGAAGGTATCGATCGACGACCAAACACTGCTGTGGCTTAGCGGCATGGGCGGCGCAGCGGCGCGAGCCGCTGCGGAAGGGTTGTGCCGGCAGGGTGTTACCGCGTTGGTGAGCTTTGGCGTGGCGGGTGCATTGGACGATCGGTTAAAACCCGGTGATTTGGTGTTGCCGGATGCCATTCATTGCGGCACAGCATTGACAGTCAATCTGGCGTGGCGTGATCGCTTGCAGCAACGACTGCCTGCCGGGCTGACGGTGGTCAACGGCATGATCGCAAACAGCGAAATTGCGGTAACGAACGAGGCAGCAAAAAGGGATTTGGCGCAAACCACCGGCGCTTGCGCCGTGGATATGGAGAGTGCTGCAATCGCACAAGTTGCTGCACAAGCGGGAATCCCGTTCATCGTGGCACGCGCTATTGTCGATCCGATTCAATTTTCCCCGCCGGCAGCGCTGCTAAGTGCCGTTCATCCAGACGGCAGTGTCAAGCCGATTCACCTGACGACATTGTTATTAAAACACTCGGTGCGAATCGGTACGCTACTGCAAATGGGAGCTGCGATGCGCGCAGCGCGCAAAACACTGTCTCAGGTGATTGAATCGGCCGGGGCGGGATTGGCGCGTCACACTGCGGCTTGAAATTGCAGTGCCGCAAGACTTGCATACAGGCGACTCGATTGCAACAGCTCGGCATGGGTGCCGAGTGCGTCGAGACGGCCGCAGTCGAGTACCGCAATGCGATCGGCGGACTGAACTGTCGCCAAGCGGTGCGCGATAACCAGCGTGGTACGATTGCACATCAATCGTTGCAAAGCCTGCTGCACCCAATATTCACTTTGCGCATCCAAAGCACTGGTTGCTTCATCCAGCAGTAAAATCGGCGCATCGGCCAGCAACGCGCGCGCAATGGCCAATCGTTGTTTCTGCCCGCCGGATAAACCCAATCCGGAATCGCCCAACGGCGTTTGATAGCCCTGCGGCAATCGGTCGATAAATTCATGCACATAGGCCGCTTCGGCGGCCGCGCGCACTTCCGTTTCCGATGCATCCGGACGGGCATAGCGCAAATTTTCCAGGATCGTACCGTGAAACAGCACCGGGTTTTGCGATACCAAGGCAAAACAACGGCGCAACGCGGCAAGATCCAGCGACCGGATATCGACGCCTTCCAAGCGAATACAGCCGAATTTGCCATCAGCAAACCGCAGCAACAAATCGAACAACGTCGACTTTCCGGCACCGGACGGCCCTACCAGCGCCAAAGTTTCCCCAGCCTTAATCGAAAGCGACAAACGATCGATCGCTAAAACTTCGGGGCGAGTCGGATAGGCAAAACACAATTGTTCAATTGCGATGTTGCCGCCCACCTGCGGCAAAGGATGAGGCTGCAAGGGCGATTGAATCCGGTTAGTCGCTCGCAATAGTTCCATGGTTCGTTCGGCCGCCCCGGCGGCGCGCTGCAAATCGCCGATTACTTCCGAAATCGAAGCGACCGCCGATCCGACGATGATGCTGTAAAACACAAAAGCCGCCAATTCCCCCGAACTAATACGGCCTTCGATCACATCCATGCCGCCGACCCATAGCATCAATCCGACTGCGCTGAGCACCAGAAAAATCGTGAAAGCAACCAGCCACGCGCGCTGCAATGTGCGTTGCTTGGCAACCGTAAACGCTTGCTCGACTTGTTCCCGGAATTTCTGCTGATCGATCCATTGGTGATTGTAAGCTTGCACAGTTTTGATTTGCCCGAGCACTTCGCCGACATAAGCACCGACCGACGCGATTTTATCCTGGCTTTCGCGCGACAACTGCCGTACACGGCGGCCATAAATCAGAATCGGAGCCACCACCAGCGGCACGCTGATCATAACCAGCGCGGCCAATTTTGCGTTGGTTATGAATAACCAGACAATGCCGCCGATCATCATGATCAAGTTGCGCAATGCAAACGAAACGGAAGAACCGATCACCGTTTGCAGCAAAGTCATGTCGGCGGTGAAACGCGACTGTATTTCCAAGCTGCGGTTTTGCTCGAAAAATCCCGGGTGCAAATGAATCAAGTGATTGAATACGCGGCTCCGAAGATCGGCAATAACCCGTTCGCCGAGCCAAGTCACCCAATAATAGCGAGTAAACGTACCGGCCGCCAAGGCTGCAACCAGCAGTAAAAACATACCGACATACTGCGTCAGCAATGTTCTGGATTGCGTCGCGAATCCTTCATCGATCATCAGGCGAACGCCTTGCCCGATGGATAGCATGATCGTTGCGGTAAACAACAGCGCCAATAAACCGTATACGGCTTGACGCCGATAAGGTGCCAGAAATTGAACGACTTGTTTGACAGCACGCCAGGAGGGCTTTGCCGCTTGGAAATTGTCAGTCATTATGCATCTTCCAAATTAAAAATGGCCGGTAAAGTACCGGCCATTTTTTACACAACACAATCAATACCGTGGCGTTGTCGGCGGTTCCTCTTTCTTTTTAGGGAGAGGAATCTTTCTAAGTAACGGAATACACAGCAACCCAATCAGAATGCCGATCAGCATCATGCCGTAAGTTTGCAGGTTATTGCTGGTAAATTGCGTAATTTGCCGCACCATTTTGCTTTGTTCTTCTTTATCCGATAGCTTCGGCAGGTTCTCGGCTTCATAGGTATCTACGCGATTATATGGGGTTAGACCCGGAATACTGGGAATGTCGGTTCCACCTTTGCCAACGACCAGCTGCGCTTTCATGCCTTTTTCCATGTGGTGCGAGATGTCGCAGTGCACCAGGAAAGTATCATCCGAGCCCGGTACGATGATGGTACCGGATACGGTTTTGGGGCCGGTGACTTCTAGGTGGAACATACCATATTTATATAAATACTTCGGCAAGCCGTGCATCATAAATTGGTGGCGGACATTGTCTTCGTTAACGAAATGCCAGGTAACTTTGGCACAAGGCTTGACATTCCATTGTTGCTTATCGAATGCAAACGCAGTCCCGGGAAAGTTTCTGGCATATTTTCTGCCTGCGCGCACTGTGATTTCGACGTGCTCCGAAATGCTTTTGCAACTGCTCGGCAGCTTATCCAGATTCTCACCCATGACCATGGTGCCTTCGTGATCCATCATATGATCGTGATCCATGTGATGATGGTGATGCGCATCGCCATGCTCGGGAGATTCCGTACCATGCGCACTGTGATCCATCGCATGATCATGGTCATGATCGCTATGATCCATTGTGGAATGATCGACCGCAGGGCCGCTATCTTGGCCCATGCTATGCCCGCTATGATCATGTTCATGCTCGTTTGGCTTTGTTTGCGGTTGTGGCGTTTGCGCAAGCGCATGCGTACTGATGGCAAAAATAGCGGCGATTAAGAAAGTAATTGGTTTAATCATTATTGCTTACTCCCTTTTGGGCTTTTAAAACGTGAGATCGCTGACAAGATGCTTTGTTTGATCTGCCCACTTCGGAAAAATATCCAGTAAATAAAGAGGCCGATGAACAAACCGGCGAGAGTATAAATTGCCGATGTTTGCGTTGCATCGTCCAAGCCGGATCTTCCGCCGGGCGATCCCAAACTGGCCCATTCGTCCAAATCTTGCCATTCGGGCAGCCTTCTTTCGTAATATTCCTTGGTGAAATACTTGTTCAAATCGATGCCGAAGTGGCTGACTTTCGGCATGCCGTTTTCGGTCAGATAGGATTTATACACGATAGAGCTCATGCTCCCGCCTTCGGCCATCCCGTTGGTGGTAATGCCTTTCTCGCGATGATCGTGAAACAGCCAATCGCCTTCACCGTAACTATGCTTGCCGTCGTTGACGGTTTCCAATTTTAGATCGAGACGCTGCGCCGGTGCCATATCAAAGACATCGCGCATGATTTGCGCTATCGGATTGTGTTCCACGCCGTCGTAATGCGTGATCGTGGCATGATGGCCATGCGTGTGGATAGCGATCAGTTCTCCGCCGCTATTTAGCATACGCAGCTTGATCTTCTGATCCGGTTCGACGACGATCAAGGATTCTCTCAAAGTATAGGGAAACGACAAACCATTCAGCGTATAGTAATCCTCGGTTGCATCGGTAATGTCATAGCGGCGATTCATATCGCGCGCAATCAGTCGAGGATCGTTATATTTCTGAATGATCTCGC
Source organism: Nitrosomonas sp. (assembly GCA_023257295.1). Classification (GTDB taxonomy): domain Bacteria; phylum Pseudomonadota; class Gammaproteobacteria; order Burkholderiales; family Nitrosomonadaceae; genus Nitrosomonas. The sequence goes on from JALRCN010000162.1 coordinate 9,078, forward strand.
CCAATTCCTTGTCCATCGCGTGATAGTGCAGATCGTACTCCTGATCGAATTGTTCTTTCACGGCAACCGATGGGTGGCGTACTTGCCCGCCGCCAATATTCAGGGTTTGCAACCAATTATTCGGCCTATTTTCTTCGACGATAATCATACCGGCCAATCCCATTGCCAAATGCGTATGCGTTTGTACGTGGCAGTGGTAGAACATCGTGCCCGGCTGGCGCGCTTGGAATTGATAAATGCGGCGCTCGCCCGGCATCAATTCCATTTCGCTGGTTTGTGGAACGCCGTCTTGACCGCCGTGTTCATGATGCATGAACGGATGATCAACGCCATGTAAATGGATGCTGTGCGGCAGATAATGCGTGTTTTCCAATACGATTTGCACGATGTCGCCGACTTCGACACGAATCACGGGCGATGGCAGTCTCAGCAGCGGATTAGCGCGCACGCTTTCAAAATTCTCGGTCGACATGCCGCTGGTTTTGGGCGCGAACACCCAGGCACCCGGTTGTACGCCCGGAGCGATGTCGAAAGTCGGTACGATACCTGGGAAATCCGGCGATTTGCCGTTCAGTTCCATGATTTCCAGTTTGATGACGATGCGATCCGGATCGCCATCGCCATCCAAGTCATCGGTTTTGATGATGGCATCAGGCGATAAGCCCGTTTTCATCAACGTATCCATCGAAATGTTATTGGTTCCTTTTACCGCTGCTGCAATCCACGCCGGATTGTCAGGGCTGCATACCGGCGAGGCATCGATTTTGACACCATCGATTTCCTGAGCTTCCCGCCAAGCAGGAGCAATCTTGGGATCGCACATCGGTTCGCCGGTCAATGCGGATGGATTGACTTTTACGGTTTCCGGCAGCTTCGAAACAGCCTGCGCGGCAGTTATGCCAGCTATCAGATAAAAGGTCGATAGGACAATAAAAATACGGATAGGCATATCAACGCACCTTTAAAATTAACTAAGAATTAAAAATAAAATGGCTGACTGGATCGGTTTCGTTTCGGCTTTTATGAACGGCAACAGTTTTAACAGCCAATATTTGTCGCGTACGACAAATAAATAAAAACACACTTAACTGTATATCTATAGGCAGGTAAAATTATAAGAACTACTCACTTTCATATATGCAATACTTCTACATTATCCGTCAAGCTATCATCTGCCCCATTATACAGAACCCTATGGTGCTTTTGTGGTTTTTCCGTAGTAACCACTTCGCGATTTAACCGACGAAACAAACGATACGAGTGATTCGTTTTAATTTTTTACGTTTTTCTATGCCTCTCAGAAATTCACTGCTGATCTTGCCGTTCGCGCTGTTGCTGGCAGCATGCGGCGTAAAGGAATCCACTCAACCTGCGGTAACGATGGAACAGGCGATCACGGTAACCTACGCGATCGCCGAATCTGTTGTCATGTCGGTTAATTTGGAGACCATCGCACAGACGGAAGGCGCCAAGGAAATCGATATCCGGTCGCGCGTCGGGGGAGTATTGCTCAAGCGATTATATGCGGAAGGCGCAGCGGTTGAAGCCGGACAGGCGCTGTTCTTGATCGACCCCGAACCTTTCCGGCATGCACTGGCCGAAGCCAACGCACTGATGCGAGAGCAACAAGTCCGGGTGCTGCGCGCACAAACGGAAGAAAATCGCCAGCGATTATTGCTAGCCGAGAATTTTGTCAGCCAGCGCGCTTACGATATTGCGCGCGCCGATCTAGCCGCTGCAGAAGCGGGGTTGCAAGCGGCAAAATCCAGAGCCAGGCAAGCTGAACTGAATCTTTCCTACACGACCGTCAAGGCACCATTCAGCGGTGTAACGGGGCGTTCGCAATTTTCCGAAGGAGCATTGGTCTCCGCCAACGACAGTGTGCTGACGACATTATCGCAATTGTCGCCGATCTGGGTGCAGTTCAGTTTCTCGGATAACGAGTTGGCGCAGATCGGCGGGCGGCTGACCGGAAGCAACGTACACAGCGTAAAAATGATCTTGCCCGATGGTTCCGAGTATCGGCAGCAAGGTGAGATCAATTTCGCCGCGAGCCAGATCGATCCGCAGCTGGGTACGCAGCAATTGCGCGCTACTTTCGAGAACAGCAATCACCATGTTTTGCCGGGGCAATTTGTCCGGGTACGGATTGCCGCCGGAGAACCACGGCATGTATTTCTGGTACCGCAAACAGCGGTCATGAGCTCGGAATCCGGCAGGTATGTTTATCTCGTCGGCGACAATAACACCGTAACGCAACGACCTGTCGTCGTGGGCGATTGGATCGGTACGGACTGGATTGTTTTGGACGGCTTGCAGGCCGGAGATAAAGTGGCGGTAGATAATTTAATCAAATTGATGCCGGGCAAAGCAGTGAATCCGCAGCCGCTGCAAACTGTATCCACTTCCCACGCGGATCAAGCGGCCGGTAAGCCGTAACCTGCAGCGATGACTCAATTTTTTATCGTCCGTCCAATTTTTGCATCGGTTTTATCGATTGTCATCGTATTGGCCGGTTTGGCTGCGGCCTGGCAGTTGCCGATCGAGCAATATCCTCGGGTTACGCCGCCCACGGTACTTGTGACCGCCACATTTCCGGGCGCCAGCGCAGAAACCATGATCAAGACAGTGGCAGCGCCTATCGAGGAAAAACTCAGCGCCATCGAAGGATTGCTGTACTTCAACTCCAGCGCGGATTCGAGCGGCAGGCTGAGCATCACGATCACCTTTGAGATTGGCACTGACATCGATCGCGCAACGTTCAATGTGAGCAACGAAGTCAATTCAGCGCTGGCGCGTTTGCCCGATGAAGTGCGGCGCACCGGCGTGACCGTGCAAAAACGCGCTAACGATTTGTTGCTGGTTCTTTCCGTCACGTCGCAAGATGCCAAGCACTCCACGCTATTCCTGAGTAATTTTATTACCAACACCATACTGGACGATCTCCGTCGCACCAACGGCGTCGGCGAAGCTCGGATATTCGGCGCGCAGGATTATGCCATGCGTATTTGGCTGCAGCCCGACCGAATGGCGCAATTGGGTATTACGGTCGCCGACATTACCAATGCCATTCGCGCACAAAATACGCAACCCGCCATCGGCAAAATTGGACAGGAACCCGCACTGCCCGACCAGCAACTGGTCTATACCGTAACTGCGAAAGGCCGGCTGCTGGAACCCGAACAATTCGAAAACATTATTTTGCGTTCGGATGGGCCACGCGGCGCGCTGTATTTGAAAGATGTCGCACGAGTCGAGCTTGGCGCGCAGGATTATTCCATCCGTACCTTATTGAACGGCCAGCCAGGTCTGGGCATCGGCATTTTCTTGCGCACCGGTGCCAATGCTCTCGAAACGGCAGCTGCCGTTAAAGCGCGCATGGATGAGCTTAAGCAACATTTTCCCGAAGGCATGGAATATGTCGTTTCGTACGATACCAGTGTTTTTGTAAAGGAATCGATCCGAAAGGTAGTACAAACGCTCGGTGAGGCGATGCTTCTGGTGGTTCTGGTGGTTTATCTGTTTTTGCAAAGCTGGCGCGCTACGTTGATTCCAATTATCGCCATTCCCATTTCACTGATCGGTACTTTTGCCGGATTATGGCTGCTGGGTTACTCGATTAATACGTTAACGCTTTTTGCCATGGTGCTGTCGATCGGCATCGTAGTGGATGATGCGATTGTGGTTCTGGAAAATATCGAGCGCTTGATGTCGCAGGAAAAGCTATCGCCCATCGATGCAGCGATCAAAGCGATGCAGCAAGTATCCAGCGCTGTCGTCGCCATGACCATGGTATTGGCCGCCGTGTTTATACCGGTCGCATTTCTAGGCGGCATTGCCGGGGCTTTGTATCAACAGTTTGCGGTGACGGTGGCCGTTGCCGGCGTGATTTCCGGCATTGTCGCATTGACGCTCACACCGACGCTATGCGCCGCCTTATTGCGCCCGACGGCGCATCGTCAATCAGTTTTCTTTATCCGGTTTAACCGCCATTTCGAGCAAGTACGCGGCTGGTATGTCAGTGCGGTCGGGTTGAGTTTGCGGCATTCGCTCAGGAGCGCGGTGATTTTTTTGGCGATAATTGCCGCTTTGGTTTATATGCTCAAAAATATTCCAGATAGTCTCGTCCCGCCGGAAGATCAGGGTTTTGTCATTGCGGCGGTGATCCTGCCCGATAGCGCTTCTCTGGCAAGAACGGTTAAAACATCTGAAGCGATCAGAACCGAGATGGCGAAAGAATCCGCAATTACTTTTCAGTTTTCCGTCAACGGATTGGATTTTATCGGTGGCGGCAACAAAACCAATATCGCTACGGTATTTGTACGTTTGAAGGATTGGTCGCAGCGCGACACGGCGGCTACCGAAATTGTCGGAAAATTGTTCGAGGTCGGATCGCAGCAACCGGACGGCTTGGCGATTGCTTTCAATCCACCGGCAATCCGTGGTTTGGGAAGCACCGGCGGCTTTGAGTTTTTTCTGCAAAGCCGCATCGACTCCAATCCCGCGCAACTAGCCGCCGTGGTGCACGAGTTCGTGCAAATACTGCAGCAAGAACCCAAGTTGGCAACAGTTAATACTTTTTTGCGCTCTTCTGTGCCGCAATACTTTGTCGAAGTCGACGAAGCCAAGGCGATTGCGCAAGGCGTTGCGGTTTCCGATATCTATGCAGCACTGCAAACCGCCATGGGTTCTTTTTATGTCAACGATTTCAATCGTTACGGACGAACCTACCGGGTACAATTGCAAGCCGATGCCCCTTACCGCATGAAACCGGAAGATTTGGGAAAAGTATATGTGCGGTCCGATACCGGCATGATGATTCCATTGTCGGCATTGAGCAAAACCAAACCGATCGTGGGCGCCGAACAATTGGAGCGGTTCAATGGATTGCTGGCGGCAAAGATTATGGGTAGCGGAGCCAGCGGTGTAAGCTCTGGCGAAGCAATCGCGCTGGTGGAAGCCATCGCCGCAAAAGCGCTGCCGGAGGGGTATCAAATTGCCTGGACAGGCGCTGCATTCCAAGAAAAGAAAATGGGATCGGCGGCAATCTTTGCCGTGAGTTTAGCCATCGTGATGGTTTTCTTGATTCTTGCCGCGCAATTCGAAACCTGGGCATTGCCGCTGGCTGTCATCATGGCGCTTCCTTTTGCGATGGTAGGCGCGTTGACAGCTATCCTGCTGCGCGATATGCCGAACGATGTCTATTTTCAGATCGGCATGGTGACGCTGATCGGATTGACGGCAAAAAATGCGATCTTACTGGTAGAGTTCGCCAACCAGAAAATGCGGCAAGGTGTCGATGTTACGCAAGCTGCGCTGCAATCCGCGCAATTGCGCTTCCGCCCTATCGTGATGACGTCGATGGCGTTTATCCTGGGCGTCGTGCCGCTGGTGCTGGCAACCGGCCCGGGCGCTGCCGCGCGTCAATCGATGGGCACTGGTGTTTTTGGCGGAATGATCATTGCAACAATGGTTGCAACGATTTTTGTACCTTTGTTTTTCTCTTGGTTCGTTCGTAACAACAATCCGCAAAAACCGGCAATGATATCGTATCGTGCAATCAAGCGCCCGGAGGACTAATTCGGCTACAATCGCGAATATGAACGTTAGTAAAATAAAATCACTCCACTCGATTCAGAAAAAAACGGGGACTGCCAATATCATCCTGATCGGCATGATGGGCGCCGGAAAGACCACCATTGGGAGAGCGTTGGCGAGCCATCTGGACAAGGAATTTGTCGACTCGGATCATGAAATTCAAAAGCGCACCGGTGTAAAGATTCCGGTTATCTTTGAAATCGAGGGCGAGGCAGGTTTTCGCAAACGCGAATCCGAGGTGTTGGCTGAATTGACCGAAAGGAAAAATATCATCCTGGCTACGGGTGGCGGGGCGGTTCTGAATCCTGAAAATCGGGAAATTTTGCGGCGCAGCGGCATTGTCGTTTACTTGCGCGCTTCGGTCGGCGATTTATACCGGCGCACTCAGCACGATAAAAACCGACCGTTGCTGCAAACGCAAAATTTATACGCGCGATTGAGCGAACTTTATACCCAACGCGATACGCTATATCGCGAAACGGCGCATGTCGTTATCGATAGCGGCAAACAGGGCGTGCGTTTTTTAGTGGATAAACTCATTAATAAATTGCTGTCATTCGATTCTACCGCAATAACCCAGGACAATCAGAACACTGCCATGCAAACCATTACTGTCGATTTCACTCCTTCGCTCGATAAACGCAGCTATCCGATTCATATCGGTTACGGCATTCTGCAACAAGTCGATTTGATCGTATCGTGCTTACCGCAAAAACGGGTCGCGATTGTCAGCAACACCACGATTGCGCCGCTTTATCTGGACAAGCTCCGCGCTGCGCTGGAAGCAAAAGGTGTTGCGTCGATTCCGATCATTCTTCCAGATGGCGAAGCACACAAAAATTGGGAAACGTTGAATTTGATTTTCGATGCATTGCTGAAAAATCATTGTGAACGCAAAACGGCGATTCTGGCGCTTGGCGGTGGCGTTGTCGGCGATTTGACCGGATTTGCCGCTGCGACTTATCTGCGCGGCGTACCGTTCATCCAGATCCCGACAACATTGCTGGCGCAAGTCGATTCGTCGGTGGGCGGAAAAACCGGCATCAATCATCCACTGGGCAAGAATATGATCGGTGCATTCTATCAGCCGCTCATGGTGCTGACGGATAGCGCGACGTTGAATACGTTGCCGGATAGGGAATTACGCGCCGGAATTGCGGAAATCATCAAATACGGCTTGATCCGCGATCCGGCGTTCTTTGAATGGCTAGAACAAAATATGCATCGCTTGCTGGCGCGCGATCCGGTGACGTTGAACGAAGCGATTCAGCGCAGTTGCGAAAACAAAGCCGAGATCGTCGCGTCCGACGAGCAGGAAAAAGGCGTGCGTGCACTGCTGAATTTGGGTCACACGTTCGGCCATGCCATCGAAAATGGCATGGGGTACGGCGTCTGGCTGCACGGTGAGGCGGTAGCAGCCGGAATCGTGCTGGCAGCGGAATTATCCCGCCGCATGAAGTTCATCAGCGAAGCGGATGTCAGCCGTATCCGCAAAATTTTTGTGCAAGCCGGACTGCCCGTCGATGCACCAGAAATGCCGGTGGATAAGTATTTGCAATTGATGATGCTGGATAAAAAAGTAGAGGCTGGGAAAACGCGGTTTATTGTGCTCAATCGTATCGGCGAAGCGGTTATGCGTTCGGATATTCCGCCCGCCGTCCTGCAAGAAACGATATTGGCCTGTATACCGGATGAATAAGCTGGCTGCTTATGCCGTATCCTCGAGTAACTCTCGTGGGCGCTTGATTGCCGAAGCACCTTCGGCGGGGCGCAGCGAGTTTCAGCGCGACCGCGATCGCATCATCCATTCTGCAGCATTTCGGCGACTGGAGTACAAAACCCAAGTATTCGTCAATCATGAAGGCGATTTGTTTCGTACGCGCCTGACGCATAGCTTGGAAGTCGCGCAAATCGGGCGATCCATCGCGCGGAACTTGGGTTTGAACGAGGATTTGGTTGAGGCGGTCACATTGGCGCATGACCTGGGGCACACCCCCTTCGGGCACGCCGGTCAGGATGCGCTGAACGATTGCATGCGCGAATACGGCGGTTTTGAGCATAACCTTCAGTCGTTGCGAGTGGTCGATGTGCTTGAAGAACGTTATGCGGCATTCGACGGTCTGAATCTGTGTTTCGAAACGCGCGAGGGCATACTTAAGCATGTCGCCAAAAAGAAAGCGCTGACGCTGGGCGCAGTCGGCGAACGTTTCCTGCAGCGTACAAAACCGTCATTGGAAGCGCAATTGGCCAATTTCGCCGATGAAATCGCATACAACAATCACGATGTCGACGATGGATTGCGTTCGGGTTTGATCAGCTTGGATCAATTGAATGAGGTGACGATTTTTTCGCGCCACTTGCAGCAGGTGAAGGATCGCTATCCGGTACTTGTTGAGCGCCGTACGGTGTATGAAACGGTACGCAGCATGATTAACACGCTGGTCACCGACTTGATTGCGCAAAGCACGCGCAATATCGCCGATGCGGACATTACGAGCTTGGCCGACGTGCATGCGGCACCGCCGCTGATTGGATTCAGCCGTCAGATCAAGAAGGAACAGCAAGAACTAAAAAAATTTTTATACGAAAATCTGTATCGTCATTATCGCGTCGTGCGCATGAGCGCCAAAGCGCGGCATACGATAGAACGACTATTCGCGGCGTTTAGCGCCGAAATACGATTGTTGCCCGCCAAGTATCAGACAAAATTCGAGCATGAGGGGCATCAGGCGATTGCCGATTACATTGCCGGTATGACGGATCGGTATGCGATCAAGGAATACCAGCGTTTATTTGCGATAACCGAAAATTGAATCGATCCGGGGTTAGCAATATACGTTGCCGCCATTCGCTGGTAACATTGACGCTGGGAAAAGACTGAATGCTCGAAAGGGTAACCTTTTAGAAAAACAATAAAACATAGGCTTATTTAATGACAACACTAAAGAACGACACATTTCTACGCGCATTGCTGAAACAGCCGGTTGAATATACGCCCGTTTGGCTGATGCGTCAGGCCGGAAGGTATCTAGCGGAATACAACGCCACACGCGCACGCGCCGGGGATTTCTTATCGCTGTGCAAAAACCCGGGGTTTGCCACGGAAGTTACCATGCAGCCATTGGCACGCTTTCCGTTGGATGCCGCGATTTTATTTTCCGATATTTTGACCATTCCCGATGCCATGGGATTGGGATTGTATTTCGCGCATGGCGAAGGTCCCATGTTCCAGCACCCGCTTCGCGAAGAGAAAGAGATTCGCGCGCTCAAGGTGCCCGATCCGGGAAAAGAGTTACGATATGTGATGGATGCAGTGGCGGAAATCCGTGAAGCACTGGATAACCGGGTACCGCTGATCGGTTTTTCCGGCAGCCCGTTTACACTGGCGTGTTATATGGTTGAGGGACGCGGCGGTACCGAATTTCGTGAAATCAAAACCATGATGTATCAGCGCCCCGAGCTGCTACATCATATTCTAGACGTGAATGCGCAAGCGGTGACCGCCTACCTGAACGCGCAAATCGAATCGGGCGCGCAGGCGGTGATGATTTTCGATACCTGGGGCGGAGCGTTGTCGCACTCGGCTTACCGGGAATTCTCGCTACGTTATATGCAGCGGATCGTAGCGGGCTTGAAGCGCGACTACGACGATCAGCGCATTCCCAATATTATCTTCACCAAAGGCGGCGGTTTATGGCTGGAAGCGATTGCCGATACCGGCTGCGACGCCGTCGGATTGGACTGGACGATCGATATCGGCGAAGCGCGCCGCCGCGTGGGCGATAAAGTCGCTTTGCAAGGAAATCTCGATCCTTCAGTATTGTTCGCGTCGCCGGAAGTAATCAAGCTGGAAGTCGAGAAAATCCTTACCAGCTACGGTCACGGCAGCGGTCATGTGTTCAATTTAGGGCACGGTATTTCCCAGTTCACGCCGCCGGAAAATGCCGCTGCGTTGGTGGATTCGGTACATACGCTAAGCCGTAAATTTCATGCAGTGAGTGCCTGAAAAATTTTGAATATCCGTCGTAGATTGTTGTATGCATATTCTGATCATTGAAGATGACTTGGCGATAGCCGCCAATCTTTACGATTTTCTGGAATCGCGCGGGCATACGGTTGATGCGGCTGCCAATGGCGTTGCCGGGCTTCATCTGGCGGTAACGCAGCGGTTTGACGCGATCTTGCTCGACCTGGGATTGCCCGGCATGAACGGGATGACGGTGTGCCGGAAGCTACGCCAGGAATCGCATGTCGATACGCCGATTTTGATGCTTACCGCACGCGATACGCTGGAGGACAAACTGGCCGGTTTCGAGCACGGCGCCGACGATTATCTGATCAAACCATTCGCGTTGAAGGAAGTGGAAGCGCGTCTGCTGGCGATGCACAAAAGGCATGTCGGCAAGGTCGCCAATCGCACGCTTGAGTTTGACAAGCTTACGTTCGACCCCAAGACGCTTTCCATTCGCTTCGAAAACAAGAACGTCAAACTGCCGCCCAAATGCATCCGGTTGCTTGCCTTGATGATGAGCGAACCAGGCCGGGTATTCAGCCGCGAGGAACTGGAGATGGAGGCATGGGAGGATGTTCAGGAGACCAGCGATACCTTGCGCAGTCACATGCACATCCTGCGGCGCGCCCTCATGCAAGCGGGCGGCTACGATCCGATAGAAACAGTCCATGGCCTCGGTTATTGCTTGACGTCACGTGCGCAAATACCCGATTGATCGCAGTCTGCGCTACCGCGTTGCGGCAGCACTGACCACATTTAGTGTTTTTATCGTTGGAACGCTGTGCGTTATTCTTTATTTCGTTTCGGACAATATTGAAGAAGCGCATATCGAACAAGTGATCGAGATGGAAATGGATCATCTCGTGCAGCGCTACCAGAAACATTCTGATTTTATTTTCCAAGTCGGCTCTCACCTTAAAAGCTATGTTATCCATGAGGTGGATGACGAATTGCAAATTCCCTCTTATTTGCGAGGATTTAATACCGGATACCATCGGGTTCTCTACGGCACCGAAGATTTTCATGTTTTGGTGCAAGTTATCGACGATGTGAAATTTCTGGTTGCGTACCGCATCGAGTTGCATAAGCAAAGACTCGCTAAATTGCGAGTCATTATCCTATTTTCCTGGTTTGCGGTTGTGGCGATTGCATTTGTCGTCGGCTATTTGCTGGCAGGAATATTGGTGAAACAAGTCTCCGATTTGGCAGAAAAGGTCAGCATGCTGGCCACTGGAAACACTCAAGTCGGATTGTTGACGCAACCGGATATGGATGAGGAAGTGGCGCAGCTTGCCAGAGCATTGGACGACTACCAGTACCGGATCAAACGCATGCTGCAGCGCGAGCAAGAATTTACTGCCAACATCAGTCACGAACTGAGGACGCCGATTACGACGATTTTGACCAGTTGCGAACTACTGGTTGCGGCATCTGATATTCCGGCACGGTCGCGGCATCGAATTAAAATGATTGAAAGCGCCGCCACGCGTATGGGTGAGCAATTGCAAGCTTTATTGTTTCTTGCTCGCGAGCAAGCGCTGGGCATTATAGAAACAGTGGCGGTGGCGGAGTGCGTCTACGATGCCGCCGATCCGTTGATGACCGAAATATTCAGGAAGAAACTCAATTTCGAAGTACCGATCGCATCCGATATCGTGCTAACCGTCAACCGGCAGGCATTGCATACGTCACTGGTCAATTTGATCCGGAATGCAGTGCAGTATACGCACCAAGGTTTTATCCGTATCGAATTCAAAACAAACCGGCTGTCGATTACCGACACCGGCATTGGCATTGAGCCTGCTTACTTGCCCTTGCTGTACGAGCGTTTTTTTCGCGGCTCTACGCAGGGTGAAGGTTTGGGTATTGGATTGGCGATCGTGAAGCGCATTTGCAATCATTACGGCTGGTTAATCGAAGTCGATAGCATTCCTGGACAAGGCACCACTTTTCATATTATTTTCCCTTAATAATTTGAGCCATAGGAATTAATCCTGTTCACGAATTCTTCACATTTCCTATGGTAACGTTCCGCTGTGAAAGGCAATTGACTCACGGGTTTCCAGATCTAAGAAGCGCGCTTCTTATCGATGCATCTTGCCCAGGTTATTACATTTTGTAGAATCTCGGTTTTAAGGAAATGAATTTCCCAAGAAACTTTCTGGTTTCCGGGATTTGTTTTTGTTGCATTTCGAATTCGTAGCGCCTTTGAAGATGTTGTTGAACAGATTTTTCATAAACTAAATATATAATTAAATGGGGAGTATTGAATGGCTACTATACAACCGGTAGTTTTCTTTTTTGTTGCGGGGGTCTTGGCGGGTGTCATTAAATCCGACTTAAAAATACCCGAAGCTCTTTATAAGAGTCTGAGTTTGTTTCTGTTGATCGCTATCGGTTTCAAAGGTGGCGTATCAATGGCGAAATACGAAATCATGGAAGTTCTGCCTATCGCTGCCTCTATGGTTGTTTTATCGGCATTGGTTCCATTAACCGCTTATCCAATTTTGAGATTTATCGGCAAATTTACCCAAGCCGATGCGGGAGCTATCTCTGCACACTACGGTTCAGTGAGCGCAGTGACTTTCGCTGTGGGCGTAGCATTCTTAGCTGCGAAAGATGAACCTTCGGAAGGTTATATGGTATTGATTATGGCGCTGATGGAAATCCCTGCGCTGGTAACCGGTACTGTTCTCGCGCGCGCTGGCGCAGGCGGTGAAAAAACCGAATGGGGTAAGTTGATGCACGAAATTCTGACCGGTACCAGCCTTTATTTATTGATTGTGGGTGTACTGATCGGCTACTATGCAGGTGTAGTTAAACTGGTATCGCCATTGGATAAAATGTTCATGGATCTGTTCATGGGTGTATTGGCATTCTTCCTATTGGAGATGGGGTTGTTGGCAGCTGCGCGATTGAAGTCAGTAATGTCGAAAGGCATTTTCATTGTTGCATTTGGTATCCTGTTTCCATTAACGGCCGGTGCCTTTGGTGCCTATCTGGGTTGGATATTCGGTTTATCTGAAGGCGGTACGATGTTACTGGCTGTTTTGTATGCAAGCTGTTCTTATATTGCTGCTCCTGCAGCAATGCGCATTGCGGTACCAGATGCCGATCCTGCTCTTTCAATTGGCGCATCTTTAGGCGTGACTTTTCCTTTCAATATATTTATTGGCGTACCTATTTACTGGGAAATGGCTCACTGGTTCCACAGTATTGCAGTATAGAAAAGAAAAACAAATAAATTAACCTGACCATGGGAATAAGTTATGAATAATACAATAGCAATGAAACGATTTGAGATTGTAATCGGTGTCGAACAACTCGAACAATTAACGGAATTGTTAGACAAATGCTCGGTACGTGGCTATACCGTACTTAAAAATGCCGGCGGACTCGGATCGCGCGGTGTGCGGGATCCCGGCGACGTGTTAATGGAGCAAGAAAATGTGATGGTCGTTCTTGCTTGTAAAGACGATCAAGCGCAAAAGATTGTCAACGAACTGAGACCGGTATTGAAAAGCTTAGGCGGCATGTGCCTGATTTCCGATTGCCTGTGGCTTGAAGGACCGGCTGTTTCCTATTAATCCCGGTTCAACCATAGCTGTAGATCATCTCCGTTGTAAAAAAACTGCAATACGCGCAACAGCGCGTATTGCAGTTTTTTCGTCAATGCTACAATGATCGGGCCGATCGATCGCACAAAACCATCAATCCAGCCCGTATTTGATGCAGAAAAACATTCCCTCGCTATTGCAATTTATTCGTCTGATTCGCCTATTATTTCATGTCGTTTCGGGTTTGCTGCAATCGATGGTTTATCCTTATTTTCCGTTACATATCCAGCGCAGCATGATGCAGCGATGGTCCGCCGGTTTGTTATCGATCCTTGCAGTGAGATTGCGGTGTTACGGCAAACCGCCGACATTGGAAATACCGCGTGCCTTACTGGCAGCCAATCATGTGTCATGGCTGGATGTTTGCGTGCTGATGGCCGCTTGTCCGACGCGATTCGTTGCCAAAGCAGAAATTAGTCGATGGCCAGTTTTGGGCATGCTGTGCAGAAATGTCGGCACATTGTTTATCGAGCGCGCAAGGCGCAGCGATACGCTAAAAATCAATCAGCAAATCGAGGCGGTTTTAGATCAAGGAGAATGCGTTACCGTGTTTCCAGAAGGCACGACCACGGATGGCAGGCAACTCAATCATTTTCATGCTTCGTTACTGCAATCGGTCGTAACGGCGGATGCCTTGCTTTATCCAGTCGCAATCGGATATCGTAATTGCGCGGGCGGGATTTGTTTGGAAGCTGCATATATCGAACCTTCGCTGATTCTGTCGCTGAAAAAAATCCTCAAGCAACCCTATATCAATGCGGAGCTGACGTTCAATCAGCCCATTTCATGCGGCATGAAGAACCGGCGGGAATTGGCGCGCCTGACCGAGCAAGCGATTGCCGCATCGCTTGCTATCTCTATTGTGCACAAGGAAGTTGAAAAATTGCACGATCTTCCAAACGAATAGCGCTTAATCGCCCGCCCCAAACGCAACCGCTATCCAGCGCAATCAAGCGATCGGTAACATACAGCCCAAGCGCAGACCAATGGCCGCAAACGACGGTATAGTCCAGGCTCGCCCGTTGCGGTACATTAAACCACGGCCAATAGCCATGCGGAATCGATGACAAATTTCCTTTGAACGAAAAATTCATTTTTCCATCGGCGGTACATATACGCATTCGCGTCATCGCATTGACAATGACGCGCAAACGGATATGCCCGGTGAGCGTGTCTTGCCAGTGATCCGGCTCGTTGCCGTAGATTTGTACAAACGGCGCGGGGTAATCGTCCTGACGCAGCGCGTTTTCGACTTCGCCAGCCAGTTGCTCCGCCCGGTCTATCGTCCATGCGGGAAGCAAACCGGCATGCACCATGGCATAAGTGCCGTCCCGGTGAAATAATTTTTGTTGCCTCAGCCAATACAATAATTCATCGCGATCCGGTGCAGCGAGGATCGATTGTAGGGTATCTCCCGGCTGGGGTTTGGCAATACCGGACGCCACCATCAGCAGGTGCAAATCGTGATTGCCGAGTACGGTAACTATCGCATCGCCAGCTTGCTTGATATAACGTAACAACGCCAATGAATCTGGGCCGCGATTGACAATATCGCCGACCAGCCACAGCTTATCGCATGCCGAATCGAATCGGATCAGATCCAGCAGACGCCGGAATGGTGTGAAACAGCCTTGTAAATCGCCGATTGCATAAATTGCCATGGAAAATCGTTAGCGCAAACCCAGTACATCCTGCATATCGTAAAGCCCGTTGGATTTGTCCGTCAAGAAACGTACCGCGCGCAATGCGCCCATTGCAAATGTCATGCGACTGCTGGCTTTGTGCGAAATTTCCACGCGTTCGCCGATACCGGCAAACATAGCGGTGTGATCGCCAACAATATCGCCGCCGCGTATGGTTGCAAACCCGATGGTGTCCGGCTTTCTTTCGCCGGTAACGCCCTCTCGGCCATAAACGGCCACTTTGCTTAAATCTCTTTGTACAGCATCTGCGATGACCTCTCCCATACGCAAAGCGGTACCGGAAGGTGCATCGACTTTATGGCGATGATGCGCTTCGACGATTTCGATGTCGTAACCTTCATTGAGTACTTTGGCAGCAATTTCCAGCAATTTAAATGTGACATTGACGCCCACGCTCATATTGGGCGCGAAAACGATAGCGATATCGTTGGATGCTGCTTTGAGTAGCACTTTTTCTTCCGCTGAAAAACCGGTAGTGCCGATGACCATTTTTACCCCTAATTCACGGCAGGCTGAAACATGCGCAAGCGTACCGTCAGGCCGGGTGAAGTCGATGAGATGACTGCAATCCTTGAGCGCGTGTGCAAAATCGCTGACGACGGTTATTCCGCAATCGGAGCCGATCAACTCTCCGGCATCTTTGCCCAAAAAAGGACTACCTGCTCTTTCCAACGCCGCTGCCAGCCGCATGTCGGGAGCTTGCGCCACGGCTTCTAACAATGTACGTCCCATGCGCCCGGAGCTTCCGGCAATGGCAATTTTTTGCATATTCATTTTACGATGGTTATGGTTTTATAGAGACTGAGCTCGGAATATTACAATTTTCATCTTCATCGTCAATCGGTTTCATTTTCTTATCTGACGTAATTTTCTTTTCTTGCAGCACTGCTTCCTTTGTTTCCGGCGCTGCTGTTTTTTCATCCGGCTTTTCCACAAGTGGCGCTGGCTTCGCCGTCTTTTTGGAATCAATTAGGTAATTCTCAATTTTCATCAGGTTATCGTGATCAAAAAACAGCGTCATCCGTTTTTGCTCGACCAGATCCCCTTTCTCGCGCAACAAATAAACATAATCCCAACGATTATCGCGAAACGCATCCACGATAAGCGGAGAACCAAGCACAAACAGTACCTGCGACTTGGTCATGCCGGGTTTTAATTTTTCCAGCATTTCTTCGGTCACAACATTGCCTTGCTGCACGTCGATCCGGTAAAGAATACTGGGCATAATCGAACACCCGGCGAGGGTTAGAAAAGCCAACGACACGAGCAGTCTTGCAACCATTTTGTTAGGGCGGTATTTTTTCAAAGTAAGCACAGCACTATATGATACAGTAAATATTTTTTCGGGCAGAAATACCATGAGCAATTCCAACGATCTGAAAAGCATCGATCTCAAGCATATCGGTCTCAAAACGACCTTGCCAAGGCTCAAAATATTGAATTTGTTTGAGCAAAGCAGTGTCCGTCATCTTTCCGCCGAAGATGTCTATAAAGAATTGCTCAATGAAGGCGAGGATATCGGTTTGGCAACCGTATATCGTGTTTTAACTCAATTTGAGCAAGCCGGTATTTTGGAACGGCATCATTTTGAAAGCGGCAAAGCCGTATTCGAATTGAAAAGCGATGGCCATCACGATCACTTGGTTTGTTTGCAATGCGGCCGAGTGGAAGAATTCTACGATCCCGAAATAGAAAAGCGCCAAACCGCGATCGCGCAGGAACGCGGGTTTAAGCTGCAAGAACACTCACTGTCGCTATATGCCGATTGCATAAAACCCGATTGCATTTACCGGAAATAACCGCATGCCCCCGATCGCCGCACGTTTCTTTTTCAGTCAATTCACCTTGGCGCGGTATCGAACTGTTTGGAAGATTGTTGCGATTTCCGTCATTCTACTTGCTATAGGGATAGCGCATGCAGATGGTTCGTTCGGCGCATGCATCGACAAAATAAAACATCAAGCCAGAACGGAAGGCATATCCGATAGCACACTCAATCAAGTGTTGAGTAAAATCAAGCATTTGCCACGCGTAATCGAACTGGATCGCCGCCAACCGGAATTTACACAAACGTTTGT
This sequence comes from Nitrosomonas sp., assembly GCA_023257295.1. GTDB lineage: Bacteria > Pseudomonadota > Gammaproteobacteria > Burkholderiales > Nitrosomonadaceae > Nitrosomonas. The sequence continues at coordinate 26,086 of JALRCN010000162.1, forward strand.
CAATTATTTCACGGCACGCATTAATATTGAACGCATTCAGCGCGGACGCGAATTATTAACTAAGCACCGTTCGTTGTTGGATAAGATCCAACACGAAACGGGCATTCCCGCGCAATACCTGGTTTCCTTCTGGGGATTGGAGACGAACTACGGCGGTTATTTTGGCGAATGGCCGATCGCCGACACGTTGGCTACGTTGGCCTGCGATATGCGCCGCAGCGGCTTTTTCACGCAAGAATTACTCAATGCGCTGCGGATTGTCGATTCAGGCGACATTTCTGCGGAGCGGATGATTGGCTCATGGGCCGGTGCCATGGGGCATATGCAATTCATGCCGTCGACGTTTCTTCGTTACGCCAAGGATATCGACGGCGACGGACGCCGCGATTTATGGGGCAGCATTCCGGATGCGATGGGCTCTGCGGCCAATTTCTTGCAGCAACTGGGGTGGATCCCCGGTTTGGATTGGGGACACGAAGTTCGATTGCCGCCGTCTTTTGATTATTCATTGGCAGGAAGAGATCAGCTGTTCAGTTATGCCGATTGGTCGGCGCTGGGAGTTACTACAAGCACGGGGGATCCTTTACCGCTGTCGGATCATAAAGTTGCCTTACTCGTTCCTTCAGGTCACATGGGGCCTGCGTTTTTGGTTACGCACAACTTCTTTGTCATTATGCGTTGGAATCGCTCGGAATTTTATGCATTATCGGTTGGGCATTTAGCGGATAGGATTGCCGGCGCTCCGGCGTTGCAACGCTCGCCACCCGGCGAAACCGCCAGAATATCGCGCGACCAAGTTCGCCAACTCCAATTGGACCTATCGGCACTTGGAATCGACGCAGGCGAAGCGGATGGCGTTCTGGGATCGGCGACACGCAAAGCGATCAGCCGCTTCCAGCAAAGAACGCAGCGTATTGCGGACGGACACTTGGATGAATCGCTATTGATCGCCGTTCGTGAAGCGGTCAGCATTGCACCGCGTTGAAAGCCGATGATTATGCCAGCAAATGCCTGACGGCTTCTTGCTCGAAAATCAATTCCTGATAGCTTTTTTGCATTTTTACTCTGTCGGATTCGCTGATTTCCAATCCTTCGACAATTTTGCAGCGGCCATTGCGACAAATGACGGGATAGCTATATATCACACCGCCGGGAATGCCATAACTGCCGTTGGAGGCGACACCCATCGACACCCAATCATCTTCCCGTGTGCCGAAAATCCAATCTTGCATGTGATTGATGATTGCGTTGGCGGCACTGGCTGCGCTGGATTTCCCGCGACGGGCTTCAATGATGGTCATACCGCGTTTCTGCACTGTCGGAATGAAATGATTTTCTATCCATGCGGAATCCGCGATTAACGACGTCACGCTTTCGTCATTGACAGTCGCGTGACTGAGATCTGGAAATTGCGTATTGGAATGATTACCCCATACGATCATTTTTTTGACGTCGGCTACGGACACTCGCAGCTTCAGTGCGACTTGCGACAATGCCCGGTTATGATCCAAGCGAAGCATGGCTGAAAAATTGGCAGGGTCGAGATCCGGTGCGTTCTTGAGCGCAATATAGGCGTTGGTATTGGCCGGATTGCCCACGACCAGCACTTTAACATCGCGTTTGGCGGCTGCATTCAGCGCCCTGCCTTGTGCGATGAAAATGGGGCCGTTTGCAGCCAATAGATCCTTGCGTTCCATGTTCTCACCGCGCGGCCTTGCACCGACAAGCAAAGCGATATCCGCATCGTTAAAGGCAACCTCAGGATTGTCGGTGGTGATAATACCGGCGAGTAACGGAAAAGCACAATCGTAAAGCTCCATGACGATGCCATCGAATAAAGACTGTGCATCGGCGATGTCGTGCAATTGCAGAATAACCGGTTGATCTTTGCCGAGCATGTCACCGGCCGCGATACGATATAACAAGCTATAGCTGATCTGTCCGGTAGCTCCGGTGACTGCGATACGAATAGGCGGTTTCATTTTTTTCCAATCCTCGAAAAGCCACCAATAAGGCCGGGAAATTGGCGGCATATGGGGAAAACCCCCGGATTATACTTGCAATCGAGGTATCGCGGAAGAGCTACTTTGCTCGAATTCCGGCAAAATTACGATCGCTTGTGATTGTATTCGGCGAATATAAACTCGAAGCTGCGGCGCTTGTGTCCGGTCGGTTCCGATACACCGTGCCGACCTGGCAAATATCGATTGCCGGGATCGCTATATTTTATCAAAACTAAATATACCTTATTTGCGATCGATAATGAGACGCCTGCGAACTGTCGCTCCTCCTTCGATAAAGATCGGCAAATCGAAGATTTGTCGATCGGATGGCAGTTTTTCGGATGTCAGAAATTGATGACGTGCGTATAATTAGAATTGACTGTCGACATTTTTTATCGGCTCAAGCGCTCTATCCTTTTAAACACGGCGTTTTGCCAGCGAGGTATATCAATAATGCAGCGACAATACTCCAAGTTGTTGACTTTACATGATAGATTGCAGCAAATCAGCTTTGTCACGCAAAGTACGGCAATGCTGCTGGTCGCGATCCTCATCATTGTAAGCAGCTATATCATCAGCTACTTTTCTCTACTGCAGTCCAGTCAGGCAACTGCAGGATTATTGGCTGAAAACGCTGTAGCGGCTTTGATGTTTCAGGATACGGATACGGCGCAAACCTTGTTGCAATCGCTGAACAATATCCAGGATATTAGCGCTGCGGCCCTTTATATGGCGGATCATACAAAATTTGTTCAGTATGCCTTGGATGGCAAGCTCCTGCCGGAAAGCTTATCTTCTCTGGATGAAAATGTGCATACCACGATCCAATATCTGACGATTGTTCAGCCGATATATTATAACGATCTAGCTCTGGGCAGCCTTTATCTCGAAATAGCATTATCGCCGCTGTACTGGCAAATCCTTTGGTATCTGGCAATTACCGTCGCGGCAGTGAGCTTTGCTTTGTTGATTGCCAATCTGATGTTGCGACGCTTGAATCGTTCCGTGCTCGATCCATTGCACAATCTGTCTGCAGCGATGGCGCATGTTACGGCTCAGAGCGATTATTCCCTGCGGATTGCACCCGGTGCAATTGCCGAATTGAATACCTTGTCTGATGGATTCAACAACATGCTGGGAATAATTCAGGAACGGGATCTGAAGCTGGCCGACCACCTCGATCATCTCGAAGATAAAGTCGCAAAACGAACTGCGGAATTAATGAAAGCAAAAGAATTGGCAGAAGCGGTAAACAAAGCCAAAAGCGAATTCCTCGCGACAATGAGTCATGAAATCCGCACGCCGATGAACGGAATCCTCGGCATGACTGAATTGTTATTGAAAACCAAACTGGAACAGGAGCAACGCCGCTTTGCCGAAACCGTGCAGCGCTCGGGGCAGCATTTGCTGGCGATTATCAACGACATTCTCGATTTTTCCAAGATCGAATCGAACCATATGGAATTGAAAATAATCGACTTCGATCTGATCAAATCAATCGAAGACACATTGACCATGTTTGCACAACCGGCCGATCAGAAAGACCTGGAACTCGCCGCGCAATTCACGCCTCCACGCACGAATATTATGGTGCGCGGAGATTCGTTCCGCTTGCGTCAGATCATAGCGAATTTACTGAATAACGCGATCAAATTTACTACCGAAGGCGAAGTGGTGGTACGCACTCAATTGCTTGACGAAACGGAAACGTCGCTCAATATTTCCATCTGCGTCGAGGATACCGGAGTCGGTATCCTGCCCGAGTTTCATGAGAAAATTTTTCAGCATTTCTCTCAAGCGGATGGTTCCACCACCCGTCAATACGGCGGAACCGGTCTTGGTCTTGCGATTTGCAAAAGATTGCTGGAACTGATAGGCGGGCGGATTGATGTGGAAAGTACGCCGAATCAAGGCACGAAATTTTGGATTCATTTGCAACTGCAAAAATCAAAGCTCGAGAAAAGTCCGTCGTTGAATATTGATTGTTTATACGACATTAAGGTGCTGATTGTCGATGACAACAAGACGAATCAAGAAATTCTCAAACTTCAACTGTTGGATAAGCAAATAAATGCCGTGTGCGCGGACGGCGCAGAACAAGCAATAGCCCTGATGATCCAGGCGGTCAAAGATAATACGCCATTTCAATTGGCAATTCTGGACATGCACATGCCGCAAACAAACGGATTGCAGTTAGCGGAAAAAATTCACCAGCATCCCGACCTTAATAAAACGCGGATGATGATCCTGACTTCAACCAACAATACGGCGACACAACAGGAAAGACAGCGCATCGGTATTTCGCACTGCATCAGCAAACCGGTCCATCAAAATGAACTGCTAGAAGCAATTTGCGATGTTATGACGAACAGTTCGGAGAGTGACGAGCAATCCACCACCAATCAAAACCCACAACCCTCCGCTCCGCAGCAATCCATTGCTGCCACTGCTTTATTGGCGGAAGACAATTTGGTCAATCAGGAAGTGGCGCAGGCAATGCTGGCAAAGCTCGGTATACAAACGATCGTTGCGCAAGACGGCAAACAAGCGGTGAATCTGATTCTTAGCCATCAATGCGATTTCGTTTTGATGGATTGTCAGATGCCCGTCATGGACGGTTATGAAGCAACTCGAATAATCCGGCAGCGTCTCGGTTACGAAATCCCGATCATTGCACTGACCGCCAATGTAACGGAAGAGGATCGTCAGCGTTGCTCAGCCGCAGGGATGGACGATTTTTTATCCAAACCCTATTCTATTGCACAGTTACAACAAAAAATATCATCATGGCTGCCCAAGGAAAAAATCAATCCGGAAAATACCGTGAAACCAACATCGAACGACAAAACACTGCAAGAAAATACGCTACTTGCGATTAATCCGTCGCGGCTGAATCAGATTCGAGAACTGGGCCGGAGCGGAGACAATACATTGGTGCACAAGATTCTCCGAGTTTTTCTCGAATCTGCGGATCCGCAGATGCATCAGATAGAATCGGCTATTTTGAATGGCGATGCGGAAAATCTGCGCCAATCGGCGCACGCGCTAAAATCCAGCGCGGCCAATATCGGCGCGGAAAATTTTTCGGCCATACTCAAGCTACTCGAATTGCATGGAAAAGCGGGAAATTTAGAACAAGCACGAATGCTGCAGGAAAGCATGCAGCAGCAATACCGGCAAGTAATCGCCGAGGTTAGAAAAATTCTCGAGTTACCGTGACAAACGAATATCTCTACTTTTTCGTCACTACCGATAGCATGGAAACGTTGTATCGAGCGCAACTCATTAATTGCAAATCATTATTTTTTCGGCTACCATAATACGTTGCAAGGTTATTATTTTAGCAAACCGGGCGCTGCAAACGAGTTTTGCGCGCTGACAAACCGGCAATGGCCGATTGGATCGCATTGGGGTAAAAAATGAAAATAGCTGACATCAATCTGGAGTTGTCCCATTTTAACGGACAGTTTTTTCACCAAGTCGAGAACGTTTTGACTTGCTTGTTCGAATTGTAATCTATCGTGATTTGATTTTTCTCCTTAAGTTTTTTTTCAAAATTATTAGGTGATAAATACCCCAATC
>JALRCN010000039.1 GCA_023257295.1 Nitrosomonas sp.
CAGATACCGTGCTGCGATATTCAGTTTCTCGTCTTCGGTATATCCCGATAGCTGGATGACCTCCATGCGGTCGAGCAAAGCTGGTGGAATATTCAGGGTATTGGCCGTTGCCACGAACATTACATCCGACAAATCATATTCAACCTCAATGTAATGATCGACAAAAGTATCGTTTTGTTCAGGATCGAGAACCTCCAGCAAAGCTGACGATGGATCGCCTCGGAAATCCATGCCCATTTTGTCGACTTCGTCCAACAGGAACAATGGATTCTTAACACCCACTTTGCTCATGTTATGCAGAATCTTACCGGGCATAGAGCCGATATAGGTTTTTCGATGGCCGCGAATTTCTGCTTCATCGCGTACACCACCGAGCGACATGCGCACGAATTTCCGATTGGTCGCGTGCGCAATCGATTGACCCAAGGATGTTTTACCGACGCCCGGAGGACCGACCAAACAAAGTATCGGTGCTTTCATTTTGTTGACGCGTTGCTGTACGGCCAGATATTCGACAATACGCTCTTTGACTTTCTCGAGGCCGTAGTGATCTTTTTCCAATGTATCTTCCGCCGATTTCAAGTCGGTGTTGATTTTGCTCTTTTTCTTCCACGGCAGCGCAACCAATGCATCAATGTAATTGCGTACCACGGTCGCCTCCGCTGACATGGGGGACATCAAGCGAAGTTTCTTGAGTTCGGATTCGGCTTTGGCAAGCGCTTCTTTAGGCATTTGAGCTGCTTTGATCTTCTTCTCAATTTCTTCAATATCGGCACCGTCTTCGCCTTCACCCAATTCTTTCTGGATGGCTTTAACTTGCTCATTCAGATAATAATCGCGCTGGCTTTTCTCCATCTGACGTTTAACTCTGCCGCGAATGCGTTTTTCCACTTGCAGAATATCCAGCTCGGTTTCAAGCAGACCGAGCAAATGCTCCAAGCGCTTCGGCACATCGAAAATTTCAAGAACTTGCTGCTTTTGTTCCAGTTTTAGCGGCAAATAAGCAGCGATGGTGTCGGCCATACGCCCCGCATCATCGATACCGCTTAACGAGGTAATAATTTCTGGCGGTATCTTTTTGTTTAACTTAACATATTGATCGAACTGCGTCATGATTGCGCGACGCAATGCTTCCGATTCTGAATTATCGGAGATATCGGTTTCTATTTGCGCCGCCCTGCCGACAAAATGCGTTTCAGAGTCGATCAATTCTTTAATGCGCGCACGATGGTTACCTTCAACCAACACTTTTACCGTGCCATCGGGGAGTTTTAGCATTTGCAGCAAACTTGCGATACTGCAAACCTCATAGAGATCTTCCGGTTCCGGATCGTCTTTTGAGGCTACTTTCTGTGCAACCAGAAGAATATTTTTATTGGATCCCATCGCTAACTCAAGCGCTTTGATCGACTTCGGTCTGCCAACAAACAACGGTATAACCATGTGCGGAAAGACGACAACGTCGCGAAGCGGGAGTAGCGGAAGTATCAATTGTTCAGAGTTTTCGTCCAAGGAAGTCATAGTTACTCTTTTAGAAAGTCCAAGATGGCTGATTAGATGGATACGGGCAGACTAATTTCAAGTGGCAAGTCTTGCTTACCTTAAAACATAGATCCAAAGATATGATTAACCTTAAGTGCATCAATCAACCTTAATTGCCGCAATACCGTCACCGTTAACGATGAATATTACTTAGAGCGTTTTGCTACTTTGGGTTGATCCGAATAAATCAAGATCGGTTTAATGTCATTATTGGTTGAATTGTAATCGATAACTACTTTCGTCACATTTTCCAGCGAAGGCAAGTCATACATGATATCGAGCAATATTTCCTCTAGTATAGAACGCAATCCGCGCGCACCGGTACGACGCGTCAGCGCTTTTTTCGCAATGGCTTTAAGCGCAGCTTCGCGGAATTCAAGATCTACACCACCTTCCATATTGAACATTTTCCAGTATTGTTTGACCAGTGCGTTCTTTGGTTCGGTAAGAATTTGAATCAATGCGGCTTCGTTGAGTTCATCCAGCGTGGCCACAACCGGCAAGCGCCCGACAAACTCTGGAATCAGGCCAAATTTCACCAAATCTTCAGGCTCTACTTGTTGCAGCACTTTATTAACATCTTTGCGATCATGGCTTCTGACATCCGCGCCAAAACCAATGCCGCCTTTTTCTGTACGTGCTCTGATCACTTTATCAAGGCCATCGAATGCGCCGCCGCAAATAAACAGAATGTTAGTTGTATCGACTTGAATGAATTCCTGATTCGGATGCTTTCTTCCGCCTTGCGGGGGCACCATTGCAATCGTTCCTTCAATCAATTTCAACAAAGCTTGCTGTACGCCTTCACCGGATACATCTCGCGTAATCGACGGATTGTCGGATTTGCGCGATATTTTGTCGATTTCATCGATATACACGATACCGCGTTGTGCTTTTTCAGCATCATAATTACACTTTTGCAGTAGCTTTTGAATGATATTCTCCACATCTTCACCGACATAGCCCGCTTCCGTCAATGCAGTAGCATCCGCCATGATGAAGGGAACATCCAACAAGCGAGCCAGCGTTTGCGCTAACAAAGTTTTACCTGATCCGGTCGGTCCGACCAAAAGAATATTGCTTTTTGATAATTCAATATCATCAGTTTCATCCGATTTATTGAAAGTTCTCAATCGCTTATAATGATTATAAACGGCAACGGACAAAATCTTTTTAGCCGATTCCTGCCCAATCACATATTGATCCAGTATTTGACATATCTCGCGCGGGACAGGTAAATTTGATTTGACCAGTTTTGTCGCTTCATCGCCTTGCATTTCTTCGCGAATGATATCGTTGCAGAGATCGATGCATTCGTCGCAAATAAATACCGAAGGGCCTGCGATTAATTTTCTTACTTCATGCTGACTCTTGCCGCAAAAAGAACAGTACAGGAGTTTTTCGCTATTGGCTTTATCTGGCATATTTTTATCCCACCGTCATCGAGTTTAAATATCCGTAACAAAAAATTGCGCAAACAAATTAAGAAGCGCTTTCGTCTCTTTGAGTCAATACTGCATCCACTAAACCGTAATTTACCGATTCCGCTGCGCTCATAAAGTTATCGCGATCGGTATCTTTTTCCACATCGGAAACGGGGCGTCCGGTATGTTTAGCCATAATCTCGTTCAAACGTCCTTTGAGGTAAAGAATTTCACGCGCATGTATCTCGATATCAGAGGCTTGGCCTTGGAAACCGCCAAGCGGCTGATGAATCATCACTCGCGAATTCGGCAAGCAATAGCGTTTTCCTTTAGTGCCAGCGGTTAATAGCAACGCGCCCATGCTGGCCGCTTGACCAATACATAATGTACTGACATCCGGTTTAATATACTGCATTGTGTCATAAATCGCCAAACCGGCTGAAACCATTCCTCCGGGAGAGTTGATATAGAAATGGATGTCTTTTTCCGAATTTTCCGATTCCAGGAACAATAATTGCGCAACCACCAGGTTTGCCGTTACTTCCGTTACTGGGCCAACCAGAAACACCACACGCTCTTTTAGCAGACGCGAATAAATGTCATACGCACGCTCCCCTCGTCCACTGCTTTCGATTACCATTGGAATCAAACCCAGACTTCTTGGCTCCATGGCATGAATATTATCGAATACTTGCGTCATATCAGGATATCCCCATCAATTCATCGAATGTCACAGTTTTATCAGTAGTCTTAACTTGGCTTAATGCCCAGTTGGTTACATTTTCTTCTAACGCTAAAGCCTTTGCTTCTTCTAATCGATCCTCGGAAGCATAGTGCCACTTTACAACTTGCTCCGGATTTTCGTAACTTTGCGCCACTTCCTCTATGACACTGCGTATCTGTTTCGGTGTCGGTTTTAGATTATGTGTATCGACCAATTCCGCTAAGATCAAACCCAGCTTCACACGATACTCCGCTTTTCCTTGAAACGAATCCGCAGTAAGCGGTATTTTATCGCTCTTTATTCCTCTTGCTTCAAGATCGCTTCTGGCGCTTTGCATTAATCGCTCTTTCTCTTGATTGATTAAAACGGCTGGCGCATCAAATTGGGTCACATCAATCAAAGCTTGCATAATTTGTTCTTTTAGCTTTGATCGAATTCGTCTGGAAGACTCACGCTCAAGATCTCTTTGAATACCTTCACGCAATTTTACGAGATCTCCATCGGGTTCGCCCAGTGCTTTGGCAAACTCTGCATCGATACTCGGCAGCATCGGCTCTTCCAATTCATTAAGTTTTATCGTGAAAATTACGGTCTTTCCGGCAAGCTCCTTGCCGTGATAATCCTCCGGAAACGTTACATCGAATGATTTTTGTTGCCCTACTTCCATACCGGCAATCGGCTCTTCAAAATCCTTCAGATATTTTCCATCGCCCAGTATCAATCGAACGCCGTTTGCCTTACCACCAGCGAACTCGTTTCCATTCAGCGTTCCATGGAAATCGATATCAATGCGGTCACCATTCTTAGCCGTTCGCTGCACTTGGCGATAAGTGACACGCTGTTTGCTGATCTGCTCCAGCGTTTTATCAACATCGGCTTCATTAACCTGCACGATGGGGCGCTCTATATTTTGTTCACTTAAATCGCCCAGGACAATTTCAGGGAATACTTCAAATGTAGCGCTAACGATATACCGAGTATCGCCGCTATCCGCCGTTTTTGCTTCAAAACGCGGATAACCGGCAACTTGCAAGTTATACTGCTTAACCGTATCGGTGAATTCCTTATGAACGGCATCATTCAAAACATCTTGATGCACTTGCATTCCATACATTTGCTTTACGATATTGAGCGGAACTTTACCGGGTCGGAAACCATGTAATTTCGTTGTTTTTGCTAACTGCTTGAGTCGGCTATCGATATCGGCTTGCAACGTTTCCAGGGAAATTGCGATATCGAAACGGCGTTCTAGCACACCAATGTTTTCTACGTTTGATCCCATTAAAATTCCTAACTAGTTTTAGTTACACTCAATCGATTAATATCGTTCAACATGACATACCACTGCCAGTGAAAAATCCATCCATGGCATTTGGTGCGAAAGGGGGGACTCGAACCCCCACACCTCTCGGCGCCAGAACCTAAATCTGGTGCGTCTACCAATTCCGCCACTTTCGCTTGTCAATTCGATCTGCCGATTATACCTTTTAATCCCGAGAACCGCAGCCGGGATCACTTAATGTCTTTTTCTTCAACAAAAAAGTATTTTTCCGTTCATATTGTGGCTATCCGGCCCCATCAAATAAAGATAGGTTGCCATCAGCTCCTCTGGACGACGCATTGTTTTCTTGATTTCACCGGGGTGCGTAATAACACGCTGAGGAGAGTTCACGACCCCAGGTACGATTGAATTGATACGCAAATTAGGCAGCGCTTCCCATTCGTCGGCTTGTATTTTCATCAATGCATCAACCCCTGTCTTTGCCACGCCAAAACCGCCCCAATAGGCTGAAGGATTAAGCGCATGAGAACTGGAAGTCATGATCACACTGGCATCGGGAGCAGCATTTAATAACGGCAAACAAGCTTTGGTTAATGCGAAAGGAGCAATCAAATTGACTTGCAGCAGCGAACGAAATTGCGCCACTGTTTGATGCGCCAATGGACTCAAGCCAGGCAACAATGCTGCATTATGCAAAATGCCGTCTAACCTACCCAATTGTTCTGCGATTGCTTGCGCAACGGCTGCAAAATCTTTTTCTTCGGCGCGCTCCAGATCAAGAGGATGTATGAGTGCCCGTTCTTTGCCAATCGCCTCGATTTCATCGTATACACTCTCGAGTTTCTTGGTTTTACGGCCATGCAAAATCACTGTCGCACCATGTTTTGCATACGCGAGTGCCGCAGCACGCCCCAAACCTTGTCCAGCACCGGTAACAAGTATCACGCGATCTTGTAACAGATCAGCAGGTGCTGAATAGTTTTCTAATTTATCCATAGTATCGAATTTATCACGAGAAAATATTTTCTAAACGAAAATATAACGCTTGATAAATATTTTTATTCCTTCAATCAATGCCGCAGATACAAAAAAACAGACTCCAATCGAATTGGAGTCTGTTCTCGGGCATAAATATTTAATATGTACGCGGTAAAACCGAGATTACATGTCCATACCGCCCATGCCACCCATACCGCCCATGCCGCCCATACCACCACCAGCAGGCGATTCTTCTTTCGGCAACTCAGCCACCATGGCATCGGTCGTCAGCATCAAAGCTGCTACCGACGCTGCATTCTGCAGTGCAGAGCGAGTGACTTTGGTCGGATCCAGCACACCCATTGCAACCAAGTCTCCATATTCTCCAGTAGCCGCATTGTAGCCAAAATTTCCTTGACCTTCCGTAACCTTATTAACCACAACAGACGGCTCATCGCCACAATTGGTAACGATTTGACGCAACGGTTCTTCCAGTGCGCGCAATACGATTTTGATACCGGCATCTTGGTCGTGATTGTCGCCTTTTGTTTTTCTTACCATTGGTGCCGTGCGCAACAATGCCACACCACCGCCCGGAATCACACCCTCTTCCACGGCCGCACGGGTTGCGTGCAGCGCATCTTCGACACGCGCTTTTTTCTCTTTCATTTCAACTTCGGTCGCCGCACCAACTTTAATTAATGCAACGCCGCCAGCCAGTTTAGCCACACGCTCTTGCAATTTTTCTTTATCATAATCGCTGGTAGCTTCTTCGGTTTGCGTACGAATCTGCTTGACACGCGCTTCGATATTCTTGGCATCGCCTGCGCCATCGATAATCGTGGTATTTTCTTTGCCAACCTCGATACGCTTAGCTTGCCCCAAATCGTTCAAAGTTGCCTTCTCAAGTGTCAATCCCACTTCCTCGGCGATAACGGTGCCGCCGGTCAGAATCGCGATATCTTCCAACATCGCTTTGCGGCGATCGCCAAACCCAGGCGCTTTAACGGCACAAGTTTTAAGGATGCCGCGAATATTATTAACTACTAAGGTTGCCAGTGCTTCGCCATCGACATCTTCAGCGATGATCAGTAACGGTTTTCCAGCTTTAGCGACTTGTTCCAGAATCGGCAATAAATCGCGGATATTGGAAATTTTCTTGTCGTGTAACAATATAAAAGGATGATCCAATAAAGCAATTTGCTTCTCCGCGCTACTGACGAAATAAGGCGACAAATAGCCACGATCGAATTGCATGCCTTCGACCACTTCCAATTCATTTTGCAGACCCGATCCGTCTTCAACGGTAATTACGCCTTCCTTACCGACTTTTTCCATGGCATCGGCAATGATCTTACCGATTTCGGTATCGGAGTTTGCCGAGATACTACCGACTTGAGCAATTTCTTTTGCCGTTGCGCAAGGTTTTGAAAGCTTCTTCAACTCACCCACTGCGGTTGTAACCGCTTTATCGATACCACGCTTGAGATCCATAGGATTCATGCCGGCGGCTACATACTTCATGCCTTCACGCACGATAGCTTGGGCTAGTACAGTTGCAG
>JALRCN010000112.1 GCA_023257295.1 Nitrosomonas sp.
GATTGGGATTTTTTCCCATCGCAACTAATTCCACCATCTGCTGGCGAAATTCCTCTGGGTATGCAGGTTTGTATTTCTGAGTCATCTTCCTTCTCCTTTACACATAATTTAATGTGTCCGTCAAAAGGGGACAACTCCAACTCCAACTCCAACTCCAGTACAACAATGCACCCGTTGCCAACGATGATGATCTGAGTGTTGATGAAGACGCTATACTGAGCTTCACACTCCAGGATGTTTTGGGCAACGACACCGATCTGGATGGCGATAATCTGATACCTACCCTAGTTACCAATCCGTCCAATGGCATTCTTGCGCAACAACCGGATGGCAGCTTCAGCTATACACCAAACACAAACTTCCACGGTACCGACAGCTTTACTTACCGAGTCAATGACGGCACTGAGGACTCCAATATCGCGACGGTTAATATTCTGGTTAATCCAGTCAACGACATTCCTCTCGCCGGCAACGATACCAAGGATGTCGATGAAGATTCGACTGTAACTGTAAGCTTCGATGATTTATTGGCCAATGATATTGATGTCGATGGAAACGCGAAAACGATCATCGCAATCGATACTAACGGTACGGCAGGCGGGGTAACCCTCAATACGCAGAATCGCACAATTACTTACAGTGCTGACGCAGACAAATTCGATCTGCTGGTCAGTGGCGATACCACGGTCGATAGTTTCAAATACACTTTGCAAGGCAGTAGCGGAGAAACGGCAATTGCTACGGTAACTATCAGCGTGCGGGGTATCAACGATGGCATAAACTTGTTGGGCACAGTCAAAGCCGACAAACTATCTGGAACCTCTGGTGAAGATCGCATCAAGGGCGATAATGGAAACGATACCATCGATGGTGGCGAAGGCGCAGATAATGTGTTTGGCGATAACGGCGACGACATCCTTAATGGTGGCAACAGCATTGACAACCTGTTTGGTGGCAACGGCAATGACAATCTCAATGGCGGTAACGGTAATGACTGGCTGGCTGGCGAGAGGGGTAACGACAGCCTGACGGGTGGTTTGGGCAATGATGTGTTCTTGTTTGCGCAAGGCGGTGGTATTGACACCATTACCAACGGTATTGACAAGATCCAGATTGCTGCCGATACCGGTATCACCGCATTTGGTCAGTTAAAGATCACCGGCGGTACGGTCAATGGTGTGTCCTATTCCACAATCACCATGGGCAATGGTGGGCAGGTTACATTGACCGGCGTTTCGACCACGCAGCTTGATGCCACAGACTTTATCTTCCCGGTTTAAGTTTTTGGTGATACTGCATGACCATCATTGAACGGTCATGCAGTTAACATGCCAGTGAAAGCGCTGATTAAAGACGCCGTCATCGTCGGTGCGGGCGCTGCCGGCATGATGTGTGCCATCGAGGCAGGGAAACGCGGACGCAAGGTTTTATTGATCGACCACGCACGAAAACTAGCCGAAAAAATACGCATTTCAGGGGGTGGGCGCTGTAATTTCACCAACCGTTACGCCAAAGCGGACAATTATTTATCCGGCAATCCGGATTTTTGCCGCTCCGCGCTGGCGCGATTCACGCCGCAGGATTTTATCGCATTGGTGGAAAAACACGGTATCCGCTATCACGAAAAAAAACTCGGGCAATTGTTTTGCGACGACAATTCACAGCAAATCATCGACATGCTGCAGCAAGAATCGAATGCGGCGGGTGTCGCCTGGCAGATGCCATCACAAATCAAACAGATCGAAAAACTGTCGAATCGGCCGTTTGTCATCACTACTGAGCGCAATACCATTGAGACCGATTCCCTCGTTATCGCTACCGGCGGTCTGTCGATCCCGCAAATCGGTGCCACAGCTTTCGGTTATCAGGTTGCGCAGCAATTCGGCATTCCGGTCACACCGCTGCGCCCCGCATTGGTGGGCTTAACATTCAATGCCGACGATTTCGCCGGTTTTAAGGACATCTCCGGTGTTTCGCTGGATGCCGAAGTGCGTTGCAATCAAGGCACATTCCGGGAAAATATGCTGTTTACCCATCGCGGCTTAAGCGGCCCGGCTATTTTGCAAATTTCCTCCTATTGGGAGCCCGGCAACCCGTTGATCGTTAATTTATTGCCGCAACACGACGCGCACGAGATTTTTTCCGCGCAACGGCAAGGTGCTATGCTATTGACGAACTTGCTCGCCCGTTATTTGCCCAAACGTTTCATTCAAGCATGGTGCGAAACTTTGTTGCCCCAATTATCCTTGACCATGAAACCGCTACACCAATACCGCGATAACGAACTGCGTTCGATCGCGCAGCGACTGCACGCTTGGCAAATAACACCGAGCGGAACCGTGGGCTATAAAAAAGCCGAAGTAACGCTGGGCGGCGTCGATACGCATGCGCTGTCTTCTAAAACCATGGAATGCAAATTCGTGCCGGGGCTTTATTTTATCGGCGAAGTGATCGATGTTACCGGACACTTAGGCGGGTATAATTTTCACTGGGCTTGGTCGTCGGGCTATGCGGCCGGACATGCAGTTTAACGATGCTATACAAAATCAACCAACACAACTCCTCTCGATTAATACTGCAGTTCATCGCACTGCTGCTGATCGGACCGATCAATGCGGGTGTTTTCGAATTTGCCAGCAATCAATATGGCGCCGATGTCATCACCCACCCGACAGGATACAAAGGCGTCGGCGGAAAATTGACCGTGACAGTAGGCATCTCTCCTGCGTCGTCGAACGCCAGCAAAATGGAAATTCCGCTCAAGAATGCAATTCAAACCTGGAACGCATTGATCCCAACCACCGGCAATGTCGTTATTCCCGCGAGCGATATCCCGGATGAGCATTACGATTTCGAATCGGTTGCTTTGCATGAATTGGGACATTGCATGGGACTTTCTCACCCGAATCTGGGATCGGAATCCGGGTTGGTCAAGGATCAGAAGGATTACACTGCGGCTACCAAAGGCGCCAATAATCAATTTGACCTGAGTAGCGGACCCGATGCCGTCATCGGCTCTAGCGACGACATGCGCGGCGACGATGTCAATTTGCATTGGTTCTACAAAGGAACCAACAATCCGTTCATATTGCCCTCCATCGTCGACAAAACCACTTACAGCCAAAATCTCTCCGATCTGCCGGCCAACGATCATTATGTTGCCAACGGCGACCGGGATGTTGCGGTTTTATTCGGTTTGCCGCCAACCGAAGCAGTGATGCAGCAAGGCATCCAAACCAGGGAATCCCGGCGTGTATTGACCGCCGACGATGTCGCCACCCTCCGGTTGGCAATGAGCGGTTTGGATATGCTGGCGAATACCTCCGACGACTATACGGTGCGGCTACATTACGCTGGCATTACGGATAACGCCGACATCGTGCTGTCATTCGACAATAAATCGTCATTTGCCGCATGCACCATTAACGCCCAATTTGTCGGGCAAAATCAATCGCACATCGAAATCCAATCCGGGAAGATTTCTTTCAATACCGGTTTTTTGTGGTACTTCAATCAGCAACCCGCTCCCGTCACAGCACATACGCCTGAATTGTCCGTCAGCGTCAACGGTCAGAAAAATTCACTTGTGCTTGCACAGGGGGAGCATCTCACGCTGGCGGTCTCGCTCAATCCCAATACGAGCGGCGGCAGTCCGGCCGATTATTGGGTTAAGGCATTTACGCCCATCGGCGACTTCTGGTTGAATGATCACTTCCAATTCGCTGCATCCGATATTCCGTTGCGCGCATACGGCGGGCCTTTGGTCAATATCGCGTCGTTTACGCTGTTCGATGGATCAACCGCTGATTTACCGCCGGGCGCCTATACCATCAGCTTTGCCGTTGATGGTAATATCAACGCGATTTACGATGGCACTTATGAGCAATCGATAACCTTCACCATTAATCCATAACTGATACACGACACCATGAGCACACCCGACAACAAGACTGAAAGCAAAGACGAATCCCAAGCTGAAAATATCATCGAGAAACCGGAATCCACGGATACCGCGATCAAGAAACCGAGTGTCCCATTGTGGGTTAATCTCACGATTTATATCAGCACGATATTTTTCCCCATCATCGGCATTGTCATGGGATTCACCTATCTACGCAAAGAAGATCCCGAAATGAAAAGATCCGGACGCAATTGGCTGGTTCTGGGCGTAGTCATCCTGCTGCTCAACATCTTCGTGGTTAGCATGATAAAAAGACCGGATACCGGACTATGAGTCGCAGTTGCTATCGCCGGTAAGCTTTTTTCACTGTCAATTTGGCAGTCCAATCGATCAATTGCGGACAAAACAGCTTCACCCAACGCCCCAAACGCCCGCGCAGCGAAGTCAACACCAAGCGTTTGCGCTTTTCCATTGCATCGATGACGATTGCGGCGCACCGTTCGGCGCTTAAGAACGACGCATGATCCGGCAATGTATAACCGAGCGGCGTACCATTGGCATCGAAACTGCGCGCATGGATTTCCGATTGCACGAAATCCGGTGCGACGATGGTGACGCTGACACCGCTCGGTTTCAATTCGATACGCAGCGATTCAAAAAATCCGTTAACGGCGTGCTTGCTGGCGCTATACGCCGTATGCATCGGTAATCCGGTCAATCCGGCCAAGCTTGAAATCGCCACGATGCGGCCATGCGTTTGTTTCAAATAGGGCAAAGCATGGCGCGTGCAATAAACGTTGCCCCAGAAATTGACGTCAATCACACGCTCGAAATGCTGCGGGTCGCCGATGTCGTCGAATGCGCCCCACATCGAAATTCCCGCATTATTGATCAGCGCATCGATGCGCGAGAACCGCTCCACAACCTGTTGTACCATGACCCGGCAAGCCTCGGAATCGGTGACATCGATTGCAACCGCCAAGGTTTCCGCACCCAATGCTTGGCAACGATCCGCCACCGATTGCAACCGTTCCCGATCCCTTGCAACCAGTACCAGTTTGGCGGCATCAGATGCCAGTGCCAAAGCCAATGCACGACCGATTCCACTCGATGCACCGGTGATAACAATAACTTTTCCTTCCCAGTGTTGCGACATGCTGTCCTCCAATTTTTACCGAATTTAAGGAAACGCTAATTGATTGGCTGTGCGAACGAATTGCATCAATGCGCGATACTCGACCCCTCGCGCTTCATCTCGTTCGCCGAATGAATCGGATTCTCCTTAAAACACAACGATTCGCAGCCGCACACCGCCGAACAAATTCAGCGGCGGACCAGGTTCGTAGTATCGCCCCAGTGCTGCATTGATGCGAGTATTGGCGTTGTAGTGCGCGTCGAACAGGTTGTTGACACCGAAAAACACCGAACCTTCGACGCCGTTGCGTTTGATTTCCCAGCCTGCCAACAATTGCCCTAGGGTATACGCCGGATTGGTTGCGGTATTGACATCGTTGACGTAAAACCCGCCGACACGATGCACATGAATCTGCCCGAAAAAACCGTAAGGATGCGAATAGCGCACCAACCCTTCCCAGCGATGCGCGGGAATGCCGGGAAAAGCATTGCCTTTCAGGCTGGCATCGTTGACTATGTATTTCTCGAACTCAAAATCGGAAAACGTGTAGCTGACTTCGCCGCGCAAACCTTTCCATTCCGGCGTCGTCAATCGTGTCTCGACACCAACCCGCCGCGATTGTCCGGCATTGCGGAAAAACGCACGTCCGGGTGACGAAGCCAATTCGAATGGCGTGATCTCATCCCAAGTGCGAATGAAAAATACAGCGGTATCATACTGAAATCCTGCGGTATTCCCGCGAAAACCGAGTTCGTTGCTAAGCGATGTCTGTGGGTTCAGATTCGGATTAAATCCGCCCTTTCCCGCAGGATTGTTGAGTAATTCGGTCGTGGTCGGCGCTTCGAATATGGAAGCGATATGCGTATAAAGCTGTTGACGGTCGGTCAGGTGGTACACCAATCCGGCGGAGCCGCTGCCTTGCGATACCATGCGGGATCCGAATTGATTGCCGTCGACTCTGAATTGATCCTTCACTTGATAATTCAGCCAATCCCAGCGCCCGCCAATGACCAGATCCAATTTATCCGCAATATTCCATTCGTTGCGCACAAACGGTCCGACGCTTTGCACACGCTCGATCTGGCTCAAATTCAGCGCACCGCGCACGCCGAAATTGTTATTGAAGCGCTGCCGATCGTCGTTTTGTATGCCGTAGTCGACGCCGGCCAGAAAGCGATTGGGCCGGTTAAACAACATGTAATCGTTGACGAACTGCATCATCAATCCGCCCACCTGCCGGTCGAATTGCACCTGCCCGCCGTCAAAAAATGCCTGACGGCTTTGAAAATCCCGCTGCAACCAATGCCCGGTTATACTGAATTCCTTTCCGGCAACGGGCCGCTGACGGAAACGGATACCCATTTCCTCCTGCCGGATCTCTTCACCGGCGCTGTATTGCACATTGCGCACGGACGCTTGCCGAGGATTGTTTTGCGCTTCTGCAAGCGTTAAAGCGCCAGGATCTTTCGACAGCGGCGAATAAAACTCGCGAAACACCATCATCAGATCGGATTTTTCGCTGGTCTGGAAATTCAACTTGGCCTGCGAAAACGTATTTTGCATTGCACTGTGGTCGCGCCAACCGCCTTGCTGCGTATGCGAACCGTAGAGGCTGTAACCGAAATTGCCTTGCCGCCCGCCCATGAACAATTCCGATTTCAGGTAACCGTATTCCCCAAACACTTGCCGCGGCATCACGACAAACTTTTCCGCTGGCGCTTCGCGCGTGGTAATGTCGATCATGCCGCCCGATGCATTGCCGTACAGCGCCGCCGAAGGTCCACGCACAATATCCATGCGCTCAATCAGCGACGGGTCGATCGAATCCAGTTGCGTCTGCCCGTCCGGCAGCGTCTGCGGAATTCCGTCCACGCGCATCTGAATGCCGCGCATGCCAAACGGCGACCGCGCCCCGAATCCGCGAATTGCGATGCGCAAATCCTGTGTGAAATTATACTGGTTTTGGAAGAAAACACCGGGCGTGCCGCGCGCGAACTCATCCAGTGTCGCGCCCGGCTGATAACCCTGCTGCGAATCGCGTTTTATTTGTGTAATGCCGTTCGGAATCTGTTCCGGCAATCGTTCGCTGCGGGTAGCGGTAATGTTGATCGGATTTAGCAATGCGGTTTGTGGCATTTCAGCCTTTTGCGCCCAGACAGGGCATGCCGTCAGAATAAAGCTGCTCAGAGCGAACGAATAATTGATCGGGCAACGCATCAAAAAAAGTCGATACAACGAATCTTTCTTGCACGCCTGTTAAATGCACGCAAGCCATCTCCA
>JALRCN010000009.1 GCA_023257295.1 Nitrosomonas sp.
ACCACGCCGGAACAAATGAAAATGTTTCTGACGCGCATGGGATTGGGTTCAAAAGCGGTTATTACCGGCGATGTGACGCAAATCGATTTGCCGAAGCACCAGAAAAGCGGTCTGGTGGAAGCGCAGCAAGTGCTGAAAGAGATTCGCGGCATTGCCTTCACGCATTTTCTGTCAGAAGACGTGGTCAGGCACCCGTTGGTGCAGCGCATCGTGCACGCATACGAGCAGCACGACAAGCAACAACGGGAACCTTGATTAACATTGGATGCGGATAAATCGTTTAAATTGACGGTGCAATATGCGACAGCATGCCAGGATGTGCCGACGCGGCCGCAGTTTCGCCGCTGGGTCAAAGCGGCATTGACGCAACCCGCTGAAATTGTTTTGCGCTTGGTGGATGCGGCGGAAGGGCAGGAACTCAATCGGAATTTTCGCGGCAAGGATTACGCCACCAACGTGTTGACCTTCGTCTACGACGAAATGCAGCCGCTGACGGGCGATATCGTGCTTTGCGCGCCGATTGTCAAGCGGGAGGCATCCGAACAACGCAAAAACCCGATGGCGCATTATGCGCATCTAACGATACACGGCGTTTTGCACTTGCAAGGCTACGATCATATCGAAGCCGTCGATGCGACTAAAATGGAACGACTGGAGACGCAAATCATGACCAAGCTGGGTTATGGCGATCCGTACGCCGAATATGCTTGATGAACCATTTTTTCATGACGACATTTTATAATCGATCAAAAATATCATGAACGAACCTCCACCCAAAAGCGGCTGGTTAGAACGACTCGGCGCATTGCTGATTCGCAAACCGGAAGACCGCGAACAACTGATTACCCTGTTGCACTCGGCTTTTGAACGCAATTTGCTCGACTCGGATGCGCTCAGCATGATCGAAGGCGTGATGCAAGTATCCGAAATGCAGGCACGCGACATTATGGTGCCGCGCTCGCAAATGGATGTCGTCGACATCAGCCAGAAGCCCGAAAAATTTATTCCGTTCGTCATCGATACCGCGCATTCGCGCTTTCCGGTCACCGAAGGCAGCGAAGACGATATTCTCGGTATTTTGCTGGCAAAAGATCTGCTGCGTTATCATGCCGACCCGGAAGAATTCAATATCCGCGACATGCTGCGCCCGGCGGTGTTTATTCCCGAGTCCAAGCGCCTGAATGTATTATTGAAAGAATTTCGCAGCAATCGCAATCACATGGCCATTGTCGTCAACGAATACGGCGGTGTTGCCGGCTTGGTGACGATTGAAGATGTTTTGGAGCAGATTGTCGGCGAGATCGAAGATGAATACGATTTCGACGAAGAAGAAGCCAATATCGTGATGGAATCGGACGGCTTGTACCGTATCAAGGCGATTACCGAGATCGACAGTTTCAACGAAGCGCTTGGTGCAAATTTCAGCAGCGACGACTATGACACGATCGGCGGCTTGGTTTTAAAAGAATTTGGCCGTTTGCCGAATCGCAACGAATCCGTGGTGATAGGCGATTTCAAATTCACGGTTCTGCGAGCCGATAGTCGGCGCTTACACACGCTTAAGGTGGAAAAACATACCAATGTGCCGGAAATTAAGCAGGAATAAGCTTCCTGGGTATTTCGTATCACCCGGCTTATGTCCAAAATAACACCCCGTCCGTACGATCCAGAAACTTTCAAAACATTGAGCGGTAGCGGATTGCTACCGGTTTTGGCACGCATTTATGCCGCGCGAGGTATCGAAAATACCGGTCAGCTGGAGACCGAGCTGACAAACTTGATTCCGTTTCAACAACTGAAAAACGTTCCGGAAACGGCGGTTATGCTGGCAGATGCCATCGCAGCCCGAAAGCGATTACTGATCGTGGCGGACTACGATTCCGATGGCGCAACGGCATGCGCGGTCGGTTTGCGTATTTTGCGCAAGCTGGATGCGACAGTCGACTACTTGGTTCCCAATCGGTTTGAATTCGGTTACGGTTTAACACCGGAAATCGTGCAGTTGGCGTATGAAACCAAACGCCCGGATTTGCTTATAACCGTTGATAACGGCATTGCCAGTGTGGAAGGTGTCGCGGCAGCAAATCGATTGGGCATGCAAGTCATCGTTACCGACCATCATCTGCCGGGGGATACTTTACCTGCGGCGCAGGCGATCATTAATCCGAATCAGCCCGGCTGCCCGTTTCCCAGTAAAAGTATCGCCGGCGTCGGCGTCATTTTTTACCTGATGCTGGCATTGCGCGCGGAACTTCGTCAGCGCGGTTTTTTCTCAACCGGGGCACAAGAGCCCAATCTTGCCCACTTTCTCGATCTGGTGGCTTTGGGAACCGTGGCCGATGTGGTCAAACTGGATAACAATAATCGCATTCTGGTGCAGCAAGGCTTGCAGCGAATTCGCAAAGGACGGGCTTGTGCCGGTATCAATGCGCTGCTGAAGGTGTCGCGACGCGATAGTCGGCAAATTTCCACCTATGAACTGGGTTTCATGCTGGGACCGCGGCTCAATGCCGCTGGACGGCTGGACGATATGTCGCTGGGCATCGAGTGCTTGACAACCGATGACGAGACGGTTGCCGCCAATATTGCCAAGCAACTCGATGAATTGAACCGGCAACGGCGGGAAATCGAGTCTACGATGCAGGAAAGCGCGTTGGCCAAGCTGGAAAGCGAGCTCAAAACCCGGCAAACGGAAATCCAATCCGCCTACAGCATCTGCCTGTTCGATCGCGACTGGCACCAAGGCGTTATCGGCATTTTGGCATCGCGCATCAAAGATAAATATCATCGCCCGACAATTATTTTCGCTTCGGGAAACAACGGTGAAATCAAAGGCTCCGGGCGTTCGATTAACGGTTTTCATTTGCGTGATGCGCTGGATATCGTATCCAAGCGCTGTCCCGATTTGATTCTCAAATTCGGCGGTCACGCGGCAGCAGCGGGATTGACGATCCGCGCCGATGCGTTTGATGAATTTTGCCGTGCGTTTGAGCAGGCGGCACAGGGTCTGCTGTCTCCCGTCGATTTGACACGCATTATCGAAACCGACGGCGATCTGCCGCTGAGCGAAATCAATCTGGCGCTAGTGGAATCCCTCGATCGGCAAGTGTGGGGGCAAGGGTTCCCGCAACCGACTTTCAATGCCCGTTTTTATGTCGAAAGCCAGCGCATCGTCGGTGAGAAGCATTTAAAGTTGAAATTGCGGAAACTGGACTTCAGTAACGACAGTCAATCGCTACGGAAATCGCCCGATTCCTACGATGGCATTTTATTTTTTCACAGCGATCCTTTACCAGACATCATCGATGCCGTCTATCGACTGCAAGTTAACGAATATAATGGCAAAACTTCACTACAATTCCAACTAGAACATTGGTTTCATGCGGATAAACCGGTAAACGACGATGCTCACTGAATTCACACTCAATGGCGAATTGGCAGCCTTGCCGCATTTTGTAACCAGTCTTGCGATTGGTTTGCTGATCGGATTGGAACGCGAACGCAATCCCGGTTCGCGCGCCGGGTTGCGCACCTTTGCATTGGTGGCGCTGTTTGGCACTTTGACCGCGATGTTGTCGGAGAAAGAAGCGCCATGGCTGTTGCTTGGCGGATTGTTAATCGTAGGTTCGATGATGATTTTCACTTATTTCCGCGCCAAAGATGACAGCGCAGACCCCGGCACAACCACTATCGTCGCCATTCTTGTTTGTTATGGATTGGGCGCGGCGGTTTGGTATGGTCACGACACATTGGCGATCATGCTCGCCATCATTACCACCGTACTGTTGTACTTCAAAACGGAATTGCACGGCATTACGCAAAAACTGAGTCAGCGGGATCTTATTTCGGTGCTGCAGTTTGCAGTGCTGACTTTTATTATTCTTCCGATACTGCCGAACAAAAATTTTGGCCCGTACGAGGCCATTAATCCGCATCAAATCTGGCTAATGGTGGTGTTGATCTCAGGTGTCAGTTTGGCAGGCTATGTCGCCGTGCGATTGATCGGACAACGGCATGCTGCCGTACTCGGCCTATTTGGCGGCTTGGTTTCCAGCACCGCAACAACATTGGTTTATGCGCGCCGCAGCGAGGAGAATGCAAATTTCACGCAACTTGCGGTTGTGGTCATTTTGATTGCCAATTTGACCGTGTTGATCCGTTTGAGCATCATCAGCGCAGTGGCATCGCCGACGATTTTGCCACAATTGCTGCCGATTCTCGGCAGCGGCTTTTTGTTGGGCGCGATTGTCACCGCCTTTTGGTGGCATCGCTTAGCGCATCAGTATGAAATCCCCATGCCAGAAATCAAGAATCCGACTGAAATTCGTGCTGCCGCAACTTTTGGATTGATTTATGGCATTGTGATTTTTTGTTCCGCTTGGCTATCTGACATCGCGGGTAGCGGCGGGTTGTATGCAGTTGCACTGGTTTCCGGATTGACCGATGTCGATGCCATTACCTTGTCGAGTCTGCGTTTATATGAATTGGGGAAACTGCAAGCCACAGAAACGATTACCGCGATTTCACTGGGATTGCTGGCGAATATCGGTTTTAAGCTCGGGCTTATTTTCTTTATCGGCAATGCGTTATTAGCGAAGCATTGTATTTTTGGGATGTTGGCGACCGCCGGTGGAATTGGCTTGGCGCTGTTGGTTGTGATTTAAGCTGGAAAAAGTGAGGAGGAAGCGGCTAACTTTCCTGCGTCCTGAAAGTTAGCCGGGTATGACAGAAGATTTAGAAGTTCATCAACAGGTTGACGCCCAGAATATGCAGCATCTGATCCGGTCGGGCACTGTGCGGTCTGTTGAAATGCAGATTCATGTAACCGATCTCTGTGACAACAGCCGGATTCCATCTCCAAGCCAAACCGGTAAAGAAACGGTTTTGATCATAACCTTGTGTAATGAAACCCATGTTATTCGAATCGGTCATGTTGATGAACAATTCATCCTGCACGATAAAGCTGAGTTGCGGCGATATCGAAGGCAGAGGAACGGCAAGTTTTACGAATTGGCGGAAACGGTGCATGACGTCATTTGAACCTGCAATAGGTGCATCTTGATCATAAAAACGTTGCTCAAAGCGAGAACGCGAAGTCAAGCGACCGAACGAAAAATTATCCGCCCACAATAATTGTTGCCAGATACGATTTTCGTTGTATTGGTGTGCGAGCGCGAACGGACGGCTGGTTGGAATCCATGCATAGCCTAACCAAACAGAAGCTTTGTCGGTGATGTTGTAGCCGATACCGGGGCGAATGATACCTTGCGAAAACTGTGATGAATCATTACCAAAACGGCCTTGTCCTTCCATCCACCATCTAAATTTTTTCAGATCTGGATTCTGCGGGTTAATGAAACCGAAATTACCCTGCGCAGTTACATTACCCCATGTTTGAAAATCTTCCACCAATGCTTCTGATAAAACCGGGCTGCTTAGCGACAAACCGAGCAACGCCGATGCAAACAATGCATTAATTTTTTTTAACATATTTTTTCCTTTTGAAACCTCAAATTAATTGAATCGTTATAGCCAGTTATTTGAATTTTGTACAGTAATATAAGCCTTTCTGATGATCTGGCGGTTACCTGTTTTATCTTCTTAAAAGAACCGAATAGCTCACCGCGGTACAGAATAGCACAGCAATTGTCAAAAAAATGTTAAGAATCAGATAAAAATACACCCTGAAACCGCTGCGAAACTCGTGAATTTTCGTGCCAAGTGAAGTAAATTAAGCACATCGTGATAAGAGGGGCAAAAGAGATGCGCGGAGAACAAAGTGGACAAATGGGATTTGGCGATGACCTGATTTCCGGTCGAGTA
>JALRCN010000072.1 GCA_023257295.1 Nitrosomonas sp.
TTTCCTGACGATCCAGTAAAGTTAAGCGGGTGCGTTTATGTATGTTCATCTACAGTATTCTCCCAAATACTGTAAACAACGCTAGAAATTCTTACAGATAAGTTGTTCCGGTAATTTTGTTAAAAGTTCGTGCATAAGGTAAGCTATAAAGCGTACGTCAAGTTCTTTGCGGTAAATTCAGCGTTAATAATGCTCTGAAGATTAGCGGCAAAAAATGTAAGGGTCGTTATTTCAATGATTGATCGACATCATTTTTGTTTCTCGAAATTTAACAGGAGGGTAATAAATGAAAAAATTAACTTTAGTTGCTGCCGTTTCTACGTTATTCATTTTGGTTGGTTGCGGCGGTGGTCGGGATTATTCACCGCCGGCGGATGCATCCGGCGAGCAAATCTTCACAACGGCTTGTAGCGAATGCCATAAACCGTTAAGCGCTGACAAGGCGATGATTTTAAGTGCAAGCGTGGCCAGTAAAGAAGCCATCGTTAAGAAGTTCCAATCCGGCAGTATGAGAATGCCTGCGTTCAAGAACATCCAAGGCGATGCAGCCGATCGTTTGGCTGATTACGTATTGAAAAATAGCGAAGTTAAGAAATAATCTCTTGATTTAAGCTTGAGGCGAAACCTGATAACATTCGGCCGGAATTTCCAATGAAGTCGGAGTGTTAGGTTTCGCTTTGCTTGTGTGCATCAGAATTTTCAAATCCCTGCAAAGCATTCAGTTATCGCTGCCCAATTTGATTGTCGAGATGTTCGATTTTTACTTTCACGACACCGTGCATGCCGATTTTTCTCGCTGCACCTTGCGACAAATCGATGATTCTTCCGTTCTTAAACGGCCCGCGGTCGTTAACCAGTACATCGACCTGGCGGCCGTTCTGTAAATTAGTCACCCTGACTTTCGATGGCAAGGGTAGCGTTTTGTGGGCAGCGGTCAACTCGTGCGGCACAAAGCGCGCGCCCGTTGCAGTGCGGTTACCCGATTCGGAGCCATACCAGGAGGCATGTCCAACTTCGCGATACCCGACTGCCGATTGCATGGGGTAATAAGTAACCCCGCGTACTCGATAAGGTTTGTTATATGGCGCGGTAAGATTAGGTTTTCGCCGATCGCTTAAATCGGTGGTAGGCTTGGGCGCATTATGCAATATCGAAGCACAGCCGCTGATCAAGCTGACAATGCACAACAACATAATGGAATGGGTGCGATAAGCGGATGGACGCATAGCGAACTGTCACCAGAGACACACGGGATTTTGGAACTTGCGCAAGTATACCGCTTATTGTAACGAATCAAGATCCGCGATTGGAATTTACGCTTGTGGTTTCATTTTTAATGGTGGTGGATAAGGCAAATCTTCCGGTGGAGAACAAGAAAGCATCGCTCGTTGAAGTACAAAACGAGCGATGTTTTTTTAGCGAACGTTAAAACAATGTGTTGCTATCCGATCATTCTGCGTTCTTGCTTTGCGTTGCGATCCCAGCGATCAGAAGATGGGTTTCCGGTTTCATTGACATCAATTCGTTTTGCATCTTTTTTATCGGATAGTTGCACAATATTGGCGCGGCGCTTGGTGCTATCCTTTGCAACATTAAAAATAGAAATGGCGCCGACCAATTCGTCGGCTTGCTGTTCCAAAGCGGCAGCAGCTTGTTCCACCAGCGCAGCATTTTGTTGCGTCACTTCATCCATTTGCGTAATCGCCTGATTCACTTGCTCAATGCCAGTGCTTTGCTCTTTGGATGCCGCAGTAATATCGGACATAATTTCTGTTACATGTTTGATGGAATTGACGATTTCATCCATTGTTTTGCCGGCTTTGTTCACCAATTCAGTGCCCTCGGTAACCTTAAGCACCGAATCGTCGATCAATGTTTTGATTTCTTTTGCGGCTGTGGCGCTTCGTTGCGCCAGGCTGCGAACTTCCGTGGCCACCACCGCAAATCCCCGGCCTTGCTCTCCGGCCCGTGCTGCCTCAACGGCTGCATTTAGCGCCAGAATATTGGTTTGGAAGGCGATGCCGTCAATAACGGTAATGATGTCCGCAATCTTGTTGGAGCTTTCGCTAATCGAGGACATGGTGGTTACGACTGTTTTCATCATATCTCCACCTTTTGCCGTCACGTCCCTGGCAGTCATGGCGAGTTGATTTGCGCTCATGGAGTTGTCGGTATTTTGACGTACCGTCGAGGTCAATTGCTCCATGCTGGAAGCTGTTTCCTCCAGCGAAGAGGCCTGTTCTTCCGTACGTTGCGACAAGTCCAGATTGCCCTCCGCAATCTCGCCGCTCGCCTGACGCACTGTTACCGAATTTCTTTGCACGTCCAGTACGGTTGCTCTGAGATTCACGCCCATTTGAGTTAATGCCTGGAACAATTCACCGAACTCATCGCTGCGATTGATTGCGGATTTAGCGGTCAGATCGCCCGCAGCCAATGTATTCGTAATCTGGATAGCCTGTTTCAGGGGCGTCAAGACATTTCTTGACATGCTTGCTGCAAAGTAAGCCAGTAATGCGACACCTGCCAGAGTCATTCCGGCAACGATATTGCCTTGCATCGCGGTTTCCTGGGATTGTGCAAGATTCCACCAGCCGATACCGCCGACGGCCAGCAACAATAAAGCGGAAATACCGACGCCGAAGCCAATTCTCTTGCCAACGGTAGGTTTGAGAAAATCAAGTAACTTGCCAATTACATCGGTACGCTTTACCTTCCCTTTCTCAATCTTCAAATTTTGTGCTTTTCCTTCCAGGAATTGGCGATAAATCGGTGCCGTTTTTTCAACCACTTCGCGGGCCACCTTAGTTCGAACGGACAAGTAGCCGGTGACTTTCCCATTTTCCAGTAATGGCGTCGCATTCGCGCTAATCCAATAATAATCGCCATTCTTGCGCCGGTTTTTGACCAGTCCTGTCCACGGCAATCCTTGTTTGAGCGTATTCCATAAATCCTCAAAAGCTTCGGGAGGAACATCGGGGTGGCGTACAATATTATGCGCTTTTCCGATCAATTCTTCTTTGCTGAATCCGCTAACCTCCAGAAAATCAGCGTTGACATACGTTATTCGTCCCTTTAAATCGGTAGTCGAAACAATCAACGTGTCGTCATCAATAGGATATTCAACATTGGTAACTGGAAGATTCACTCTCATTTTTAATATACCCTCTTGTAGTTTGAATGAAATGGAGAGAGTATATTTCGACATCGGATTAAGTATATTCAGTCGGCATATTCTGTTTTAATCGTAATAAATTACTTGCGATATTTATATAACAATATGATTAACAATGACATTGTCAGAAATGACATCAGAAATAGGAATATTCCTATGGTTTTTAATCGCCAAGACGAATACTATCCTTCACCATGGATTGTATCGATGCAGGTAAATGATTGAAACAAGAAAAAGCCAACAAAGATATCGCTTATCATCGACATGAATAACAAAGCGCGAATGAAAGCATCCGGTTTAATAATGAAAGAAAAATCGGCACCCGGTCGTGTCTATGTTTGCCCAACGAAACCAGATTGCGGCATCGACAGCAGAAACACCTGAGTCGCAATCGCTAGAGGTACGGATGAGCGAAGTTGAAAAAAAAATAAATAAGCTAGTTCTTTACGAAATTCCTCGGGAAATGCTCAGGATTCATTCGATTCCTGACCTATGCCAACGACTTCTCGAAAGTATGCAATCCGCATGGAGTGACTACGGAAATGTTTTTCCGATGATCGAAATTAACGGCGAAAGCTATACTCTGGGCGAATGCAATTTGGCGTCGTTGCATAAACTCTCGGCATCCGTGATTGTCAATAAACAATTTCTTGGGCAAGTGTGCTTATATTATAACGCTGATCAGTTTGGCGATTGGAGCAATGACGAAGATGTCAGCTTGCTACAGAATATAGCCGATGATCTCGGTGTATGGTTGGAGCGGCAGCATTTTTTCGGTTTGCCAAGAAAAGGGATAACCATAATCGAGCGCTTACTCGATGAGCACCTCAGCATCGCCATTACCGATAGGGATGGCAGGATAGAATACGTCAATAACCAATTCTGTGAGATTTCCAAATACGCCGCTGAAGAATTGATAGGTAGCAATATCCGAATGATCGATTCAAATTATCATGAGGAAGCATTCATGCGCGAAATGTGGCACACCGTTACCCAAGGAAAAATCTGGAAAGGGGAATTCAGAAATCGCGCAAAAGATGGTTCCATATATTGGACAAATACCACGATTATGCCTTTTCTGGATGCTGCGGGTATTCCTTACCGTTATGCCGGGATGCATATCGAAGTAACCGAATACAAGGAAATGAAACAAAAGATGGAAGAGCGGGTCGCGGAATTGGCGCGCTCCAATGACGAGCTTGAACAATTTGCTTATGTCGTTACTCATGATTTACAGGAGCCTTTGCGGGCTATCGGCAGCTTTGTGCAATTGCTAAAAAAATATTGCGATCAGCAATTGGATGAGCGTGCCAATCAGCTGATTTCGCACGTAGTTGACGGCACAATTCGCATGCAAATGCTGATCGATGATTTATTGACTTACGCGCAAGTAAACACTAGTCAAGCCATGACAGATATCGACTGCGAAAAATTGTTGCACAATGTCTTGGTCGATCTGTCCATTACTATCAGCGAAAGTGGCACAATCATAACGCACGATAAGCTGCCTATCGTAAAGGGAATCACATTTCAAATGATGCAGTTATTTAACAACCTGATTGGAAACGCGATCAAATTCCGCAGAAATCAACCGCCCAGGATCCACATCGGCGTCAAGGAGGAACCAAGCGAATGGATTTTTTCCGTAACCGATAAAGGGATCGGCATGGAAAAGCAATATCTGGATCGTATTTTTCGAGTTTTTCAACGTTTGCACAGCCGGAAAGAGTATGCAGGAACGGGGATCGGCCTTGCCATCTGCAAAAAAGTAGTCGATTACCACAAAGGGAAGATTTGGGTTAAATCCCAACTCAATGCAGGCTCTGAATTCTATTTTACGATTTCAAAAAATATATAGATCTCAACATGTACCATCAGAAAAACAATAAAAACCGTGCGAATATCATTTTGATAATCGATGACAATCCTACCGATGTGTTGCTGATGACGGAAGCCTTTGCACTTTGCGACGGCCATAATGAAATTCACACCGCTGAAGACGGCGTTTACGCACTGGAATTTATTAGGAAACAAAACTCATTTAAACAGTCTACAACCCCGGATGTTATTTTACTGGACTTGAATATGCCAAGAAAAAACGGATTGGAAGTGCTGATGGAATTAAAATCCGATCCCAAATTCAGTTTTATCCCGATTATCGTTTACACATCTTCGGCAGCTCTCGAAGATGTAAAGGCCGCCTATAAAAGGCACGCCAATGCCTACATTAAAAAACCCGGCGATTTTGAAGGCTATATCAAAATTGCAAAATCCATCTCCGATTTCTGGCTTTCCGCCGCAATATTTTATAGCGACAGCTCCGTATGACCTCAAACAAGCTTCATATTCTGCTGGTCGAAGACAACGAATCCGATGCCATTCTCGTTCAAAATGATCTTGAGCAGGCAATGGGCGATCAGATCACCTTGACACATGTGGAAAGATTGAAATCCGCGCTCAATTTACTCGAAAAACAATCGTTCGATTTGATATTGTCGGACCTTACCTTGCCGGATAGCGACGGTATCGAAACTATCAAT
Organism: Nitrosomonas sp.; assembly: GCA_023257295.1. Classification (GTDB taxonomy): domain Bacteria; phylum Pseudomonadota; class Gammaproteobacteria; order Burkholderiales; family Nitrosomonadaceae; genus Nitrosomonas. Next base: position 5,716 of record JALRCN010000072.1, read on the forward strand.
TATTTGCGCGAGTGTGCGGCAAGCATACCCATTGCCGTTCTGTCTTTCAGAAATGATGAAAAGCTTGCGATCAAAGCGATCAAAGCCGGCGCTCAGGATTATTTGGTCAAAGGAAATTTGACCGAAGGCGTCCTTTCACGGGTTATTCGCTATTCGATTGAGCGCAAGCGGATCGAGCAAAATATCCAGAAGGCTCAAAGGCGATTCCAGACGATTTTTGAAAAAGCGCCGCTAGGGATCGCTTTGATTAATCTGGAAACGGGAAAATATTACGATGTGAATCCGCGCTACGCATCCATTGTCGGCAGGAGTGCGAGTGAACTGATCGGTTTCAATCAAACCGATATTATTCATTCAGTCGATCTTGCATCATATCGGAATGAAATCGGATTTTTCCTCGATCAACGGCTTAAGGACTGCAAAATAGAAAAAAGAATTGCCCACTCAGACGGCAATATCATCTGGATAGAAATGTTTATCGTTCCGTTTGAGGTCATGAATGGTGAAGAAATTTGCTATCTGTGCATGATCGAGGATATTTCCGAACGTAAAAAAATGATCGAAAATTTACGGCAATTGACAACGCATCTGCAAGAAGTCCGGGAAGAGGAAAGGACGCGGATTGGCCGCGAGATTCACGATGTCCTGGGCGGATCTTTAACCGTACTGAAAATGGACCTGGATTGGCTGTCGAAAAAGATCAGCGCCAACCCGATGCACGAACGGATCAAATCGCTTTATCAACTCACTGGGGAAGCCATCGAAACCGCGCGCAGGGTTTCGATAAATCTACGCCCCAACGTGCTGGATAACTTGGGCTTATACGGTGCAATCGAATGGCTGGTGCGTGATTTTGAGCAGCGGACAAATATTAAGTGCACGCTGGAATCGACCGCGCAAAATTTGGCTTTTCACAACAAAAATTATGAGACCAGCATTTTCAGAATTGTCCAGGAGATTTTTACCAATATCACACGGCATGCAAATGCTACCCAGGTTGATGTCGAGCTGGCAGAAGAGGAGGATGGCGTTTTTATTTCGATCAAAGACAATGGCGTGGGTATAAAGCAAGCACAAATAATCGATCCGGAATCTTTCGGAATCATCGGCATGAATGAAAGGGCGCAGCAGTTTGGAGGCAGGATTTTAATCTTTGGCGCGCCCACGCAAGGCACATTCGTAATACTTAAGATACCATTTACTATTACTGCAACAGTTACAGGAGACCTCCTTAATGATTAAGGTGCTTATCGTAGACGATCACGCGCTATTTCGTGATGGGCTGAAAAGAATCTTTAGCGAAACCGATGATATCCAAGTTGTGGCAGAAGCGGTTGACGGAAAGGATTTCATCAAAAAAGCAAAAGAGTGTGAGTGGGATATTGCATTATTGGATATCAGTATGCCCGATGTTACCGGATTGGACATTTTAAAAAGGATCTCATCCATAAAATCATCCGCCATCGTTCTGGTTTTGAGTATGTACCCGGAAGAGGAGTATGCGATCAGAGCGATACGTTCCGGTGCATCGGGTTATCTGACCAAAGACAGCCCGACGGATCAATTGATCAGTGTAATACGGCGCCTTGCTAAAGGCGGCAAATATGTCAATCCCGAATTGGCCGAGAAACTTTTGTTCAGTCCTGTGCAAGATCCGGATAAACTAACGCACACGACTTTCTCG
>JALRCN010000141.1 GCA_023257295.1 Nitrosomonas sp.
GGCGCGCTCGTCACCCGGCTTGATACCGACAAAAACTCGGGCACGGTGACTTTCGATTACCAAGGCAAAGAGCACCAACTCTCCGCCAAGCTGCTGGTACTGGCCGACGGCGGCAAACTGGCCAAGCAACTGCCCGACATCAGTTACTGCGAGCACGATTATCGACAATGGGCTGTGGTTGCGAATATCAAAGCCGAGCAACGGCAAACCGGGGTTGCATACGAGCGTTTTACCCCGGATGGACCGGTGGCGTTACTTCCTAATCGCGACGATTTCGCATTAGTGTGGACCGTGTCGCCCATTGAGGCAAAAACGATTACCGCACTGGATGAATCGACGTTTTTGGCGCGCTTGCATCAGCATTTCGGCGACCGGTTAGGGAAATTTATCGGCGCCGGTAAACGCTCGGCATTTCCGTTGCAGCTCAAATATGCGGTGTCGTCGGCGCAGCGAGTGGCATTGATCGGTAATGCAGCGCAAACACTACACCCGGTCGCGGGACAGGGTTTCAATCTGGGCTTGCGCGACGCATTCGAATTGGCGCAAGAAGTCATCGCCGCACAACGCCAAGGTCGCGCCATCGGCATGCCCCACATGTTGGAAAAATACCAACAAAAAAGGCGACTCGACAGTAGTGCTGTCAGGATATTTACCGACTCGCTGATCAAGCTGTTTTCCAATGACAATCCATTACTGAAACACGCCTGCGGCCTCGGTTTGATTGCATTGGATAGCACTCCGCCTCTGAAACGTTTTGTTGCACGGCGCATGATTTTTGGCGCTAGAGGATAAACCGCCCTTCCCCGAGTCACATAACAAAAGCTATAATTAACCCCTATGAAATGTGTGGAATAAGGCCGAATCACCACCGGAATTGATTCCGTTTGATTTTAGAGATGTCCTTTAAAGTACCACTCTAACAAAAACTCAGTAACCGCATAGCACGTAATAACACTAATATCCAAGATCTTTCATGCAGATTGGTTCTCATGTTTTAAAAAACAAATTGATCGTTGCGCCGATGGCTGGTGTCACTGACCGTCCGTTCCGCCAATTGTGCAAAACAATGGGAGCCGGTATGGCGGTATCCGAAATGGTGTCGAGCAATTCGTTATTGTGGGGCTCGGAAAAAACGCAGCGGCGCGCCAATCACGATGGTGAAGTTTCACCGATTTCGGTGCAAATCGCCGGTGCCGACCCGAAAATGCTTGCCACAGCGGCGCAATATAACGCAGAAAACGGTGCGCAAATCATCGACATCAATATGGGTTGCCCAGCCAAAAAAATATGCAACGTGATGGCCGGTTCCGCACTGCTGCAAGACGAGAAGCTGGTCGGCAGAATTCTGGATGCGGTGGTAAAAGCGGTCGATGTACCGGTAACGCTCAAAATCCGCACCGGCTGGGACAAACAACACAAAAATGCGCTATCGGTTGCGCATATCGCCGAGCATGCCGGCATCCAGGCGCTGGCCATTCATGGCCGCACCCGCGCGTGCGGCTATACCGGCATTGCAGAATACGACACCATCGCGGCCGTTAAAGCATCCGTCAAAATTCCCGTGATCGCCAACGGCGATATCACCACCCCCGAAAAAGCCAAACAAATTCTTGCCTACACCCAAGCGGACGCGATCATGATTGGTCGCGCTGCGCAAGGCAGGCCGTGGATTTTCCGGGAAATCGATCATTACCTTACCACCGGCGAACACCTCGAAGCGCCTGAGGTTTCCGAAATTCATCGCGTACTTATTAATCATCTCTATGATTTGTATGAATTTTATGGCGAATATTCCGGCGTCCGCATCGCACGCAAACACATATCCTGGTACACCAAGGGACTGGCCGGTTCCGCCAGCTTCCGTCACGCAATGAATCTATTACAAACCAGCGATCAGCAGATTTCAGAGACCAACCATTTTTTTACAAAATTGGCTGAGCAAAATCAACGATTGAGTTATATCGACGAAGGGAGTGATTAGTTCATGAACGCGGTGAAGGAAAATGAAATTGCATCTTGTATTCGCAAGGCCATTGGCGGCTACCTCAACGATCTGGATGGAGAAAAACCGGGTCAGTTATACAACATGGTCATTGCAAGCGTGGAAAAACCCTTGCTCGAAGTCGCCATGCAATACACTAACGACAATCAGACACAAGCCGCCGAATTACTCGGAATTAATCGCAACACGCTGCGCCAAAAATTAAAACACTATCAAATTAAATGAGCATTAAACAAGCACTCATCAGTGTTTCCGATAAAACGGGAATACTCGATTTAGCACAAAAACTAACCCAACGCGGTATCGTCATCCTATCGACTGGCGGCACAGCCAAACTGTTGCGCGATGCGGGCATCGCTGTGATCGAAGCCGGCGATTACACGGGTTTCCCGGAAATGCTGGACGGGCGCGTCAAAACCTTGCACCCTAAAATTCATGCGGGAATCCTGGCGCGCGACGATCTGGCCGAGCATCAGCAAGCGCTCGAACAGTCGGCGA
>JALRCN010000152.1 GCA_023257295.1 Nitrosomonas sp.
GTTTGCAAATGATGGTGCTGGACGAAGCCGATCGCATGCTGGACATGGGCTTCATCGACGATGTCGAAACCATTGCGGCGGCAACACCGGCGACGCGACAAACCTTGCTGTTTTCCGCGACGCTGGATAATGCAATCGACAAGGTTGCGGCAAAGTTGTTGAAAACGCCGCAACGCATCCAAGTCGCATCAGCAAAAACCAAGCTCGACAATATCGAGCAACGGTTGCACTACGCGGACGACATGTCACATAAAAACCGTCTACTGGATCATGTGTTGCGCGACGACAGCCTGAAACAAGCAATCGTGTTCACCGCCACCAAGCGCGATGCCGATACTTTGGCCGATAACTTGTACTCACAAGGCTTTGCCGCCGCAGCGCTACATGGCGACATGAATCAGCGCGAACGCAACCGCACGCTGACCCGCTTGCGCAATGGTGGTTTGCGCGTACTGGTGGCGACCGATGTCGCGGCCAGGGGTATCGACGTAGCCGACATCACGCATGTGATCAACTTTGACTTACCAAAATTCGCAGAAGACTACGTGCACCGCATCGGCCGCACCGGCAGGGCGGGAGCGTCCGGCGTTGCTGTCTCGTTTGCATCGGTGAAGGACAGCGTGCATCTGTCGAAAATCGAACGCTACACCGGGCAACGTATCGCTTCGCACATCATTCCCGGACTGGAGCCGCGCGTCAAACCGCGCTCTCAGAATAGCGGCTCCAAAGGCGCGCCAAATGTTTCGCACAAACGCAAGCGCCCGCCGTTCGCAAGTCAGGACGGCCGCCCAAGTTTCGGCGCAGCAGCAGCCAATGAATCCGGCAGAAGCCGCAGCGGCGGTGGACAACGCGGACGCACTTTCGAACAAGACAGCCGTGGCAACGCCTTTCGCAGCAACACTGGCAACAAAGGCAATTTTCAGTTTGCGCGGACAAAGTGACCGCATAAAAACCGATTAGCAGTAAGAATGAATTAAATCAGTCGGCAAACTCGGAAACTCGGGTTTGCCGAAATAACATCGTAATCTAACACCCCGTACTCGCGATAAAACCGGCAGCATGGCCGAAATATCGTACGGCTGTTCTTTTCAAGGCATCCGGCTGGTTTCTTTTGCCAGCCAGCCCAGGTTCCTGGCATGCAAACTCTGCACATAATACCGATTGCCGGTTTCGGTGACAGCGGTGGTTTCAGGGTATGCGCCGCTGGCATCCTGCCAATCGGCAACCACTTTCCCGTCTTCCGTAAACGCCATCACATGCCCGTAGGCTTCCGGCATCGGCCACAACACACGCGGGAAACGCAGCACCATTTCGCGCAGGAAAGGCTTATCGCCCATGAAATCGATAATCGCATTGCGCGGCTTGGCAAAGCCGAGCCAAATTTTACCGTCGAGACCGCGCATTAGATTGTCGGGGTAGCCAGGAAGGTTGTCGAACAACACGCTGGCTTGCGATGAATTCCGTGCGACATCGAGATCGTCGGCAGTCACGGCGATTTTCCACACCCGATATCGGCCGGTTTCGTTGACGAATAGCGTTTGTTCATCCTGCGACAACGCAATGCCATTGGCGAAACTCAATCCCTTTGCCACAACGCGCGCTTTGCCAAGCGCCGGATCGTATTCGATTACGCGCCCGGTCGCCGATTGCTCGACAATATCCAGCATACTCGCTTCAAACGTACCGCCCCATACCGACGGTGCAAAGCGCGTGGACGAATCGGTGAAGTAAATCTTGCCATTGCCAGCCACTATCAGACTGTTGGGATAATTCACCGCACCACCGTTTGCGGTACCGACCAACACCACAATCGTTCGATCCGGCGCAATCGCCAGCACACCACGCATCGCATCGGCCGCAATCAGATTACCGGCAGTATCGAAATCAAAGCCCAGTACACGCCCGCCGGTATTGGCAAACAACTCCTGCGCCGTCCCGTCGGGATTCATGCGCAAAATAGCGCCACTCGCCATCGATGCATAAAGCTTGCCATCGCGCGCCAGCGCCACATGCTCCGGCCCTTCTTCGCCGCCCAGCGCAATCGATTGCAAACCGGCCAGCCGGTTATTCGGCGCATGCACCCCAATATAGCCAGGCGCGACCGGCGCATCCCAGCTCACCGGCGCTATCGGCACCGGCCAAAAGCTAAGGTAAGCAACCAATGCCATTACCCCGGTTACCGCTATCGGCGCTATTCCTCGCATCGCATTTGCAAACAGCTTACGGACATGCGCAACTCATCGAGGCCCCATAAACTTGGATTCTCGCGAAAAATCATCCCAAACGTAAATGGGATCGACCGACGGATTGGATGGGAACATAAAAGTAACCAGATCGAAGACACCACATCCTGTGCGATTAATCATATACCAAACGCCCTGAAACACTCCCAGGGTAACGATGGTCACGCCCGATGCCGGCATTTCCTTTTGTTGGCCGACCAACAGGAGATTTTTCGGCAACTCCAGCCACCCGGTCGCCACATTGGCCGCGCCGCTCAATAACTTAACCCCGGACTTACTAAAAGGCGAATCCTGAGCCGCCGCATCGTCAGCGGCAGCTTGCGATGAAAACAGCAGCAGAAAAGAACACAGTAAAAGAAATCGGAAAATGGGCTTCATTGAAAAACTCCTGTTAAATTTTGATTGCAGAACCGATGAAGATCGCCTGATAGTCTACAGGCTGACGATCCGCGCCAGCAAATAGAAATGACAAACCGGTCGTGGTGCGAAGCAGCGATTCAATTTTATTAGACCCCATCAAACAGCATCTTTGTATCAAGCGTTTCATTGGCAACAGCGGAAACGCCGTAAAAACACAAACTTGGTGCGCAGTCGCAACTTACGCGCTGATCGCTATTGTCAAAAAGGAGCTTCAAATTGACACTTCGCTCTACACTTTGCTACGGATTTTATCATTCTCCGTTTTCGAGAAAAACAGTTAAATCAAGTAGCACAAGGTAAGGCGATATTTACATTCCAGAACTGGAGTTGTCGCCTTTTGACGGACACATTAAATTATGTGTAAAGGAGAAGGAAGATGACTCAGAAATACAAACCTGCATACCCAGAGGAATTTCGCCAGCAGATGGTGGAATTAGTTGCGATGGGAAA
>JALRCN010000157.1 GCA_023257295.1 Nitrosomonas sp.
TACTCCTTATGAAATACTCAACGATTATTTTAATCAACCTCTCTGTAAACAACCCTGAGATTTCTTACATATTAGCCATTTGCTTGCAAACATCGTTCAATACGCTCCGGCGTATATCTACAGGTAATTGACTTGGATCGCCTCCCTCAAAAAGGATTTCTGGCGCCAATTTACGAACCCGATCCCTGATCTTGTCATCCCAAAGGATCAGCCAAGGCAGGATAGGGCGCAACGTAGGTACGATAATGTCCAAACCATACTGGTTGCGAAAGAATAACGCTTCGATAGCGCGCCGCGATGTTTCACGCTTGAGTAATTCAGAAAACCACTCAGCAGTTAGATATTCTCGCACCGAACGATGATGGAAGCGCACCGTGCCATAAATCGCTTCATCGAATATGGGCCGTGACAGCAATACCGATAGATCCTTGTCATTCCAATCCGGCAGCACAAACCGAACATCGATTCCTTTGGAATTAACATCACCCTCGGGAACTCTGATTGTTGATTCACGCATCAGTGTAGCGGCGGCTGCCAGTAATCTTGCTCCCTGATAGGCACGTTCTACCGAAAGCGGACGAACATCGGCTCGATTTTGATCGCGCTCATTCAATCTGCGTTTGATGCTGTTTTGCACGATCTCAAGATAGCTCCCGATCTGTCCGTGATCCAGTCAGAATTCGGTTAATTCGTCCAAATCTTGGGGACGTGTCGTAAAAGACCATGCATCTTTACGTTCCACGGCGTCGAGAAAAGCTTCGCTATCGGTTATTCCTCGCGCTTTGATAAAAACTTCGATTTGATCGGATGCGAGATCATCCAGTGCAACGATTCTGAAAAATGAATCGCTTCCTTCCTTCGAGTTGGTTTTTGTCCGCACGCTTTCGCCAGGTTGAATCGCTTCTTCTGGTTCAATATTGTTGGCCAGCGGGTCGAGTTTCGATGTGGCGATTGATTTATAAGGAAAACAATCAGCACATATTTGAAGATCTGTTTTTGGCCGCCATGCGGTTGTTCGACCGGTTATGACAATATGCGCGCGATCTTTTGCCGTACTGATTCTTTTACTTAACTTGCGAATCGCAAGTTCAAAGTCACTGGGATTCCTAAGCCGCGCCTCATCCACTGAATCCAGAAAAAACCACCCTTCATTCCCGGATGCCAGCCACTCAACAAATTCTTCGTAAGTTCCCTCTTCAAAAGAATCTTCAAAACTTGCTGGAATATGTTCCAAACGAAGAAAGAAAGCTGAATTTCCTTCGTTTCTAAGCATACATGCACTATGACGGATTTCGGTCGTTTTACCAGAACCAGCTTCGGACAAAATTATTACACGATACTCTTGAATGAGATCCGGCCAGCGTATGCGCCTATCGGTAGCAAACCATTGACTGAAATCCGTATCATCGCTTTCATTGACCTGTTTCGGCAGATCATGAAAAGTCCTATCTAGCGTTACAAATTTGTCAGTCATGAAAGGCCAAGAATTGCATTTGCATAACCTATGACACTACATTGCGCTCTGGCTGTTTGTAATTTTAATCGGCAATCTCTTTATTTTCATAGCAATATTGCGTCAACAACAAGCAATTCCCGGAATGAATATTTGATCCCAAAACGGAACTTCGCTCGCAATTATCTCGCGAAATAGTTGTACTGCTACTCAGATCTCCATCAATTATCTTTAATCAACGTACCGATACCTTGATCGGTCAGGATTTCGAGCAGTAGCGCATGTTCTACGCGCCCGTCGATGATGTGGCAGGATTTGACGCCCTGCTTGACTGCATCCAGCGCAGATCCAATTTTGGGTAGCATGCCGCCTGAGATGGTGCCGTCGGCGAATAATTCGTCGACGCGCTGCGCGGTCAGACCGGTCAGCAGGTTGCCCGCTTTGTCCATCACGCCGGGAATGTTTGACAATAAAATCAGCTTTTCCGCTTTTAGGATTTCGGCGAGTTTTCCGGCAACCAAGTCGGCGTTGATATTATAGGATTCGCCTTCGTCGCCCACGCCGATCGGCGCGATGACCGGGATGAAGTCCTGCGTGTCGAGCAAGGTGATCAACGCCGGGTCGATCGATACGATTTCGCCTACTTGTCCGATATTGATCATCTTCCCCGCCGTTTCCCGATCCGCCATCAGCATTTTTTTAGCGCGAATGAAAGCGCCGTCTTTGCCTGTCAGGCCGACCGCTTTGCCGCCGTGCCGATTGATCAGATTGACGATGTCCTTGTTGACCGAGCCACCCAGCACCATTTCGACCACGTCCATGGTTTCCGCGTCGGTTACTCGCATGCCTTGGATAAATTCGCCTTGCTTGCCGACGCGTTTCAGCATGTCGTCGATCTGCGGCCCACCGCCATGCACGACCACCGGATTCATGCCGACCAGTTTCAGTAGCACCACGTCGCGCGCGAAGCCTTGTTTCAAATGTTCTTCGATCATGGCATTGCCGCCATATTTAATGACGATGGTCTTGCCATGAAAACGCCTGATATACGGTAGCGCTTCCGCTAGAATTTTGGCTTTATCTTTTGCAACAATTGGAGAATTCTGCATAATTCCTCAGTGAGTTATCAAAAACATTCCATTTGACAAGCCTGTCAATCGCTGGCAACTTGCATGAATTTTTCATCCCGCGCCAATTCAAGCAGGCTCAATTTCCGCCATACCCGCCCTTCGGTGTCTTCATAGCAGGCAATAATGCCGCGCATGAGATCTTTCTTCGGCGGCGCCACGGCAACGAACTCGGACAGGCTTCTAATTCCCAGCATATTGTTGACTATGAAACCACCCTGTATTTTGTCGTCCGTTGAAACCAGCAGAATCCGCGATTTCACGTTGTAGGGAACCGGCTTATTGCCCAAATAAATGCTGAGATCGGTAATGCCGTAGAGATTGCCGCGCACATTCGCCAATCCGGCAAACCACGGCTGCGTCAGCGGTACTTGCGCCAATTTCGGTATCGCAATGACTTCGCCGACCTCCTCCATCGGCACCAGATAACGTTCCTCCCCAATGGTTACGCCGAGGACGGCCACAGATGCTCCGGTGATGGAAGCGTGCTCGATTTCACTCTTCATCTTTTGCACTTATATTATCGTCAATCAGGGGTTATTGCGGCGTAATTGATTATTCGTTATCCGGTTATTTTACTGTATTATCGGCGGTGAAATTTTGAATTCTGTGGAGTTAGATACATGAAGAAACCCATTCGCTACCTGCTGGCAATGCTTTTGATAACCCCTTTTCTGATCAGCTGTTTACCAATGTTCGCGATTGGCACGGCTGCCGGAACCGGTGCTTATATCTCTGAAGACCGCAGAACCAGCGGCATGTTTATTGAGGACGAAGGTATCGAATTAAAAAGCGCACGCCGCATTCATCAGCAATATGGCGATAGCGTGCATATCAACATCACCAGCTTTAACCGCATCATACTATTGACAGGGGAAGTACCGACTGCAGCCGCCAAAGCGGATATCGAAAAACTGATCATGGGCGTCGACAATGTGCGCAGAATTCACAACGAGCTCGCGGTAGCGGGGAATTCTTCCTTGGCGTCTCGCAGCAACGATGTATTGATTACGTCCAAAGTCAAAGCACGCTTTCTCGCCGAACGAAAATTCCAAATCAATCACGTCAAAATTGTGACTGAGAACGGCATCGTTTACTTGCTCGGCATGGTGACACATCAAGAAGCCGAGAATGCCGCCAAAATTTCCAGCTCGACTGCAGGCGTTCGCAAAGTGGTCAAAGTATTCGAATATCTGAATTAGCGCATTGCCGCAGATAATTTCACATGTTGCCTTCCGCGCTTCTCGCCGATTTACAAGCGGCGTTTCCGCCCGAGCGTTTTTATACCGACCCTGCGGATTGTTATGCGTATGCTTACGATAACAGCCGCAAGATTTTCCCGCCCGATGCCGTACTGTTTCCAGCGAACGCTCAAGAGGTGCAGCACGCCATCTTGCAATGCAACCGCTATAAGATTCCGCTGATTCCGCGCGGCCGAGGCACAGGCACCGCAGGCGGAAGCTTGCCTGAAATCGGCGGAATCGCTCTATCGATGGAACGCATGACAAGCATTATTTCTGTCGATGCGGCCAATCGCGTTATCGTCGCCGAACCTGGCGTATTGAATCAATCCGTTCAAGATGCCGCAAAACCGCATGGTTTTTTTTGGCCGCCCGATCCATCCAGCGCGCAGTTTTCCAGCATCGGCGGCAATATCGCAACCAGCGCCGGCGGCCCGCATGCCGTGAAATACGGCACAACACGCGAACATGTACTGGGGCTTAAAGCCGTCACGGGCGCAGGTGATCTGATCACCACAGGGTGTTATACCACCAAAGGCGTGGTCGGCTACGACCTGACCCGACTATTGATCGGATCGGAAGGTACGCTTGCCGTCATAACCGAGGCCACGCTTAAGCTTTCAGCATTGCCCGAAGTGATGACCGGTATTACTGCGCACTTCTGCAATCTGGCGAGCTGCACCGAAGCGATCGTTAAAATTATGGCACTTTCCCGGCTGCCAAGCGCTTTGGAATTTCTGGATGCCGGGTCGCTGAATCTTATTCGCGGGAAATACCCCAGCCTGCTGCCGCCCGATGCTCAGGCGATGTTGATGATCGAAGTGGATGGCTCGGCGAACGATATCGCCGCTTCCGTTGCCGCAATCATTACTGCATGTCAGTCCGAAGGACTTATCGCCGCAAAAGAAGTCGGCGATACCGCTACTTTGTGGAAAGCGCGCAAGGCGTTATCGCCGCTGCTGCGTGAGATCGCACCTAAAAAAATCAATGAGGATGTTGTCGTCCCCGTTAGTTCGTTACCGCATTTCTTAAACGGCGTTACGCAGTTGTGCGCACATTACCGGATCAGCAATGTTAATTTTGGACACGCGGGCAACGGCAATATTCATGTCAATTTACTGGTTGATCCCGACAATTCCGATGAAATTGCGCGCGCGATGCAGTGTTTGGATGAAATTTTCGATTTGGTGATTCAGTTGCGCGGCACCCTGTCGGGAGAACATGGGGTGGGAAGCGAAAAACGTGCGTTTGTGACTAAGGAAATTGACCCTACCACGCTGGATCTGATGCGAAATATCAAGCGGCTGTTTGATCCGAACGACATCCTTAATCCCGGAAAATTATTTCCATACCCCAGATAGCACAATGCCATGCTCACTGCAGCGCAGCAAGCGTGGCGTCCAAGCGTGGCGTCCGAGTTTCCTTAGAAAAAGAAGTAATGATCGACCAATAACGCCACAAAAAGCAGCGCCAAATAAAGTATCGAAAACCGGAATGCTTCTTTTGCCAGTTTGTCGCTATAGTTGCGATAAATTTCTATCGCATAATACATAAAAATGCCATTTAAGATTATCGAACTACCCAAATAAATCAGTCCGCTCATTTGCGTGATGTAAGGCAATGCCGTAACAACGCATAGAATAACGGTGTAGAGCAACACATGTAAACGCGTGTATTCATCGCCATGTGTAACCGGCAGCATCGGCATGCCGATCGATGCATATTCGTTCTTGCGGTATAGCGCCAATGCCCAGAAATGCGGCGGTGTCCACGCGAAAATGATGAGAAACAATAGCAGCGCATCGCTTGCGATTTCTCCGGTAACGGCCGTCCAACCAAGCACGGGCGGCATCGCACCCGATGCGCCACCGATAACGATGTTTTGCGGTGTCAATGGCTTTAGAATAACCGTGTAAATGATGGCATATCCTACAAAAGTGCCTAACGTTAACCACATGGTCAATTCGTTAATCCAATGATGTAATATGAAAAGCCCTGATCCACCAACAATCAGTAAAAAGAACAATGTTTCCGGAACGCTTACTTTTCCTAGCGGCAATGGACGCCCTTTCGTCCGTGCCATCACCGCATCCAATTTCTGCTCGACCAAACAGTTTAAAGCAGCGGCAGCGCCCGCCACCAATGCAATACCAACGGTTCCAAAAAATAACGTATCGAACGGTACAACACCGGGAACCGCCATGAACATACCGATTACTGCTGTAAATACAATCAACGAAACAACCCGAGGTTTAGTCAGACGGTAAAACTGATTGATTCGTGAGGCTGCTTCGTGCCAAGTCAGGCTAGTCGACATTTTATTTAACTCCTATTCCGCTTCTATATAATTTCATTCAAATTTCAATTTCTACTGCTCAGTGCTCAATTTGCGAGACATGCAGCAATCGCTTCAAATCGTGTCCCATTTTCGTTCCATTTACATCCTCTGGAAAACGCATCATCAGATTTCCGATAGGATCAATGAGATAAATATGTTTTGTCTGTGAGTCTTTGTTTTCCACCAAATCCAATATTTCATTATTCTGCGCGCCGATAAAAAAAGTACCGTCGAACTCCTTCGCCAATTTCTCGTCTGGTTTGATGTCATCGTTAATCAGCCATAGACGTTCAATTCTGTGCATTTCTTTTCCTTGCACTAGCCGAACTTGGCGCATGAAATACAATTTCTTTTGGCAAGCTTCGTCGCAATTGCCGGAATCAATATTTAGCAAAACCCATTTGCCATGCAAATCCTTCATGCGAAGAATCGTATTATCGATCAGATTCGTTCCCTTTCCCGTCATTTTGACGATCGGTATTAAATCACCGTAATGGGTGCTTTTCGGCTTGAAATCCGAAAAATACAATCCATAGGAAATAATCACTGGTGAACACATGAGTACTAACAACCAGATGAATTTTCGCCGATTCGATTTTTTAATATCTTCGTTTAACATTCAATACTAAGAAAATAATTAGAGTTGTTGCAGCTAATGAGAACCACTGTATTGCGTAACCCATATTTTTAGTCGCGCCTGAATCCGGTTTGCTCCAATCTCTGCGCAAACCATCATCTTCTTTTTTATTTTGCAAAATCAACAGGGGCTGAAATTCCAGACCTGTGGTTTCTTGATAACGCTGCAGATTGAAATTATCCCAAACTGGGCCCTGAGTTATTTGCTTTGAAATTTCCAATGCGCGGATTTCCGGTGAAATGACCGTCCCGGTTAATATCTTTTCACCATCTTCATTTGCGATCGTCGGCAATACCCGCCTATCATTGCCAGTCGCGATCCATCCACGATTTACTGCCACATGCAAATTGCTATTTTTTATCCTGAACGGCGTAATTATATGGTAGCCGGCACGCCCTTGGTACGTCTTGTTATCCAGATAAATGGTATGGTCGTTTATATATTCGCCGTTCGACTCAATCTCGCGATATTGATAATCCGGTAATTTGACTAGAGTGCTTGGCAATGCCATTGCTGGTTGTTTTGCGTATTGTTCCAGCAATTCATACTGTTTTGTTTTTTCTTCAGCTCTGGATAACTGCCAATTTCCTAGACTAACAAACACCGCAACAAAAATCGCAGTTATTAATAAAGTCCATAGTCTCGGTTCAAAACGATACCCAAAAATAATCATTTTCTTTTATGTCTAAAAAGAAAATTCCAGTTCTGCATCACATGTACCCATCAGTGTCGATTGTGTACTTTAGTCGCGTGATGCGAACTGGAATTGATTATTTGTCAAAAATTACATCAAGTACACGAATACAAATAGACCTAGCCATACTACGTCAACAAAGTGCCAATACCATGCCACGCCTTCGAAGCCGAAATGTTTTTCCGGCGTAAAGTGACCAGCCACACTTCTGAACCAAATCACGATCAACATGATGGTACCGATTGTTACGTGAAAACCATGAAAGCCGGTCAACATGAAGAATGTAGAACCGTAAGCACCGGTCGTTAGCATCAGATTCAATTCTGAGTATGCATGCATATACTCGTATGCCTGACATCCGATAAACGTAACGCCAAGCAGAATAGTTGCCAGCAGCCAATTTTTCAATCCACTGCGATTATTTGCTTTTATTGCCCAGTGCGCCAGTGTACATGTAACACCGGAAGTTAGCAGCAATAGCGTATTGATTGCAGGCAATCCCCAAGCACCCATAGGTGTAAATGGATCATGCGTTCCTGGACCTGCAGTTGGCCACGTGCCATCGTATGATGACCAGAATTCATTGCCTAATACCGTACTTTCTTCCGCTAGCCACGGTATAGACATATTACGCATGTACCATAATGCACCAAAAAAAGCACAGAAAAACATAACTTCCGTAAGTATGAACCAGCTCATGCCCCAGCGGAATGATTTATCCACCTGCTCTCCATATTTACCACCTTCACTTTCTCTCGCAACCGTGCCAAACCATCCAAATAACATGTAAATGAGAATGGCAAAACCGATTGCTAATAACCAGTAGCCTGTTTCCATTTTGTTCATGGTTAAGGCGGCCCCAGACCCCATAAATAAAATCGCCGTCGATCCAATAATTGGATATGCCGATGGAGCTGGGACATAATAATGTCCTGATTCTTGACTCATTCCTATCTCCTCCTACTTATGATTTAAAATTTCTAACTGATAACCAACTTAACTACCGAGAATACGCCAATTACAAATAACAAACCGCCAATTATTCCGCCAATAATGACATGCATCGGCTTTAATGTAGCTGCATCATGCTCTAAATCGCTTTTTTTTCGAATCCCCATAAAAGCCGACAATACCGCTTTAGCTACTTGCCAGATGGATACATGATCTTTATCTGTGGATAAACCGCTCACCTGCAATCTCCTCATCTCTTGACGGCAGCTGCTGTACCGTCTGGCAATTCAAAAAAAGTATACGATATAGTTACTGTATGTATATCCTCTGGTAATCCAGGCTCAATTACAAACTGTACTGGCATTTGTCTCGTTTCATTCGGTTTAAGAACTTGTTTTGTAAAACAAAAACATTCAAATTTCTTCAAATATTTATCCAAAAAACGTGGACTATAGCTTGGAATTGCTTGAGCGTTAATCTCACGATCTGAATTGTTAGTTATTTCGTATATCACATTAACAGGCTCACCCGGATGAATGCGAGCGTTGTTTTGCAGGGGCTTGAATTGCCACGGCAACCCTCTTGAATTCGCATCGAATTCAACTGTTATCCAACGATTCTCATCCACCCGGATTTCTTTAGCCTGTACGTCCGGTTGTAACAAATTATTTATTCCGGTTACTTCACAAAACTTTTCGTAAAACGGTACTAACGCAAAACCAAATGCAAACATAATCAGTGTGAAGACTAACAGCTTCTTTAACATCATTACATTAGCAAATGTTTTGTTTCCTACCATTGTTTCAGAATAACCACTAAATAAAGAGCAACAACCGTTATTAACAGAAACATCGCTGTTCGAGCTTTCTTACGCTTTAACTCTGTCTCATGTGACATACTTATCTCGCACACTACTTATTTAACAATAGGTGGCTTCTCAAAACTGTGATATGGAGCAGGTGTTGGCAAATGCGTCCATTCCAGTGTTGTTGCGCCATCCCATGGTTTTTGCGGTGCTTTATCTCCACTACGAATACAACTGATCATAATGTAGAGGAACAGAAGTTGTGTTAATCCAAATCCAAATGCACCCAAGCTAGAAATCATATTGAAATCTGCAAACTGCAAGTTGTAATCCGGAATTCTACGCGGCATACCTGCCAAACCTAAGAAATGCTGCACAAAGAACGTCAAGTTGAAGAAGAACATTGACAACCAGAAATGCCACTTACCCAATGTTTCATTGTACATGCGTCCCGTCCACTTCGGTATCCAGTAGTATGCACCGGCAAAGAGCGCAAACAATGAACCAGAAACCAATACATAGTGGAAGTGCGCAATCACATAATATGTATCTTGTACCTGAATATCGATAGGTACAATCGCGCAAATCACGCCACTAAATCCACCAATCACGAACAGAAAAATGAATCCAATCGAGAACAACATCGGGGTTTCGAACGACATAGAGCCGCGCCACATTGTCGCTGTCCAGTTGAATACCTTAACGGCGGTCGGTACTGCAATCAACATCGTTGCGTACATGAAGAACAATTGACCAACTGTTGGCATTCCCGCTGTAAACATATGGTGCGCCCAAACAACGCACGACAAAATTGCAATCGACGCGGTTGCGTAAACCATTGATGAATAGCCAAACAATGGCTTGCGTGAGAATGTCGGAATAACTTCGGACACAATGCCGAATGACGGAAGAATCATGATATAGACTTCCGGATGACCGAAGAACCAGAAAATATGCTGGAACATTACCGGA
Organism: Nitrosomonas sp.; assembly: GCA_023257295.1. Classification (GTDB taxonomy): domain Bacteria; phylum Pseudomonadota; class Gammaproteobacteria; order Burkholderiales; family Nitrosomonadaceae; genus Nitrosomonas. The sequence goes on from JALRCN010000157.1 coordinate 10,219, forward strand.
TCGCCGCCACCCGCTGCATTAAAGAAACTGGTACCGAAATGGCGATCTGTCAGCAGCATGGTTACTACACCTGCCAGCACTGGCATTACCAGAACCAGTAGATATGCCGTGATCAACCAAGTCCATACGAACATTGGCATTTTCATCAACGTCATGCCAGGCGCACGCATATTTAAAATGGTCGTAATGATGTTAATTGACCCCATAATTGACGACGCGCCCAGAATATGAACTGAGAAAATCATCAGATCAACGCCTAAGCCGCCTTGCGTAGACAGCGGCGGATAGAACGTCCAACCGCCCGCTGCCGCACCACCAGGAACAAAGAATGAACCCACCAGAAGCGTTGCTGCAACCGGCAATAACCAGAAACTCCAGTTATTCATCCGCGCAAACGCCATATCCGGCGCACCGATCATCATAGGTACTTGCCAGTTAGCAAAACCCACAAAAGCCGGCATAATGGCACCAAATACCATTATAAGACCATGCAATGTCGTGAATTGATTAAACAATTCAGGTTCTAATATTTGTATGCCGGGCTGATACAGCTCGGCACGAATTCCCATTGCCAACGTTCCACCAACCATGAACATCGCAAAACTGAACCACAAATACATCGTCCCAATGTCTTTGTGATTGGTCGTTGTAATCCAGCGCATTATTCCACTGGGGTGATGGTCATCGTGTTCGTGACCGTGTGCGTCACCATGTACTGCTGCCATAGTTATCTCCTTTTACTTATTTTTCCACATGCATAGATGTCTTAACTGCAGACGCAGATTGAGCTGCCACCCATTTACTGTACTCACCTGCCTCCATCGCTTCAACCACAATCGGCATAAAACCATGATCTTTGCCGCATAATTCAGCGCACTGACCACGATAGATACCTGGTTTATCTGCTGTAAACCATGTGTCACGAATAAAACCCGGAACCTCATCTTGTTTTATTCCTAGCGC